>CAWZYW010000077.1:0-8465 GCA_963966255.1 uncultured Salinispira sp.
GATCGACCGCTTCGAGTCGAATGGCGTAGAATGCTCCCTCCAAGCCCAAGCGCAGCGCGTTCCCGGCATTACGGTCACGACGGAGCGATCGGTTAAGCTCAAGAGAAAGCATGGAAGTGCCGGTGGTTTCTCCCCTGATCTGGAAATTTAAATCATGCTCCTGAGATGACTTCAGGTCCGTCCCCTCCAGAGCAAGCTCGATATCCGCTGCCGGAAGCTCGAACCGGGCAGTCATCCGGCAATCCAGAGCTTCTATATTCCCCCCAGGGCTTCCCGTGACGCTAATGTTTGCGCAGATCCCCATCTCCGCTGTTTCCCTGCCGCCGACGGCCCCGGCGTTCAGACTCGATTCTGGCGATATTGCATCTGGAATTGCGCCATGGATTGCGCCGTGGATTGCGCCGTGAATTGCAGTAGTGAATCCCAACTCAGCTCCGGCGTACCAGCCAGGCTTTATGCTGCGTTCTTCCAGCTTACTAAAAGCCCAGCTACGATAATCTTTGCTGCTGATCCGGACCAGCATGCTGCCGTTCAAGACCGACTCCCCCGGGAAATCAAACTCCGCATCCCAGAGCAGGCTGAGCCAAACCGGTGGGATCCCGCGCAGGTCCGTATACCACGAAGGCCTGCCATTGCACGCAACCTGCAGCTCACCAGGGGCGGCGGAACCGCTATCCTCGGGGAATCCCTGAAAATCGGGATTCAGACGATACCAGAGCACATGGCTACCTGCCCGAAACTGCCAGCGCTCATTCAGGAAAGCGCCGCCCTGAAAGCCCATCCGGCTGCCCAAACGCAGCTCCACAGCCAGCTGGGAAAGCGCTGCCTGCTCGAGCGGTACTGAAAGGTCATCCGGTGAAATGCTCCGAGGCGGGAAATCATCGGCATCGACGCTGAGGAATAGCCCGGCCATGGAAAGCCTCCAGGGATAACCCAAGGTCCCGGTTCCCGGGAATTCAACGGCAGCGCTCAAGGATGCCAGCTCAGGGCGCAGGACCTGCGCACCCCGGGAAGCGGCGAAATACATACCAACGGATACCCGTGAATCACCGGCGCGGGCATAGATCGCCGGCCGGTCCGAATCGTCGGACCAGACTGGAAGGACGGCGGTGACATCAGCGGGAACCAGGGATTTCGGCGAAGTAATAAAGGGATTTCTCAACGCATGAAGAAAGGATGGCCCCCGTAGACCGCCGAGGGCAAATGACCATCCATCAGATTCCAGTGCCCCGGCGAAGGTCCATTCGACGGAGCCGGAACTGCCGGTATTGTCCGTAGCGGCATCGGACGCAGACATTCCGGGGCGGTATCTCCAGCGAAGTATGACCGCATCGGTTTCGAAACTGCCCATGCTTTGCGGAGTCCCGCCGCTGTCGATCCCGGCGCGCACACCGCCCCGAGTCAATGGGGTCTCCACATCGCCGGACGCCGGGATAGTTCCGACGGGGCTTGTCACATCGAACCATTCCTGAGCCAGGGCAGCCCGGGTGAGAGAAACCGTGCAAATCAGGGTGATGAGGTTGGCAAGAAGCCGACGGGTACGGTGATATTCCACACGTGGAAAACCGCCGGAACCCTGCCGGCGCTTTGTTCCGGCAGACGATCAGTCCCGCTGGACGGTGCTACTGTGGATTTTCCGGGCGGTTTCTTCGCCGAGGAGCCGGGCAATGATCTCCTGGGAAAATTCCGCAGCGGCTCCCAGGCCGATGGCGGTGATCAGTTTGCCATCGGTGACCACACGCTCACCGGAGAGGTGAATGCCCTGCCCGGCTTCTTTTTCAGCTCCCGGATAACAGGTGAAACGTTTGCCCTCCAGGAGGGCGGCTCCCCCGGTGCCCAGCACATAGGCCGGAGCGGCGCAAATGGCGCAGATCCAGGCTCCGGCGGCATGGCCTTTCTTCAACAGGGCCAGCAGATCCTTGTCATCCCGCAGATTCTCCGCACCGGGGAGTCCCCCGGGAAGGATCAGAGCGTCATAGCCTTCCTCGGGGACGTGGAGGTCGCTCATGGCAACATCGGCCCGGACGGTGATGCCGTGGGAACCGGTGACCTCCACAGCCCCTCCCCCACCGATGGATACGGTGGTGACATCGACGCCGGCCCGGCGCAGCAGGTCGACGGGAGTGAGCGCCTCGATCTCCTCGAAACCTTCGGCAAGAAATACATATGCGCGGGTACTCATAATTATCCTCCAAAAAAAGGCCTCCCGGAAAACTGGGAGGCCGCTGTTGTTGATACTATCGTTCGAGAATGAACTCGACCCGTCGGTTCTTCCAGCGATTGTCGAGATCGCTGTGGGGGACCACCGGATCGGCACCGCCGATGCCCCGGGTACTCATCCGCTCCCAGTCGACGCCGAGAATCGCCAGCGCCTGTCGGACCTCCACGGCCCGCCTCAGGCTCAAGGGCACCAGCCCCTCGTTCTGCTCGCGAACCGCCGCGGCGCCGCTGAGCAGCTGCACCGCATGACCCTCGATGGCGATGGAATACTCGCCGTACTTGTTGAGGATGCTGGCCAGGCGCCGCAGGGTCTCGAAATTCCGCTGCTGCTCTTCCCGGCTCACACCGAACAGATCGGAGGTATATCCGGCGAAATAGATGCTCGGCACGTTGATCCTGAGCTGATCGCCTTCGGCTATCACCAGAATGTCGATGGGCACTATGGCCGTGGCGATACCGGTGTTCCTCAGATTGTCCTCGAGGGTGAATACCACGGTGTAGTCCGCGGCGGACTGAACCAGCTCGCCGCTGTCGCTCAGACCGTCCCAGGTCAGGTCTTCCGGGGGCAGTCCATCGCCGCCCCAGCTGCGGAAGCTGTTGCCAAAGGGATCAAGGATTTCCACGTTCCAGCCGGTGATGGGCCGGTCGGCCGCGCGGGCGTCCAGGCCGATGGTCAGGCTGTCGTTGACGCCGTCTCCGTCGGGGCTGAACAGGACATCATCGATATTCACAAAGCCCTGCGGAGGATTGGTAACCAGGATAACCGTTTCGTCGGCTTCCCGCTGGGTGTAGTTCCCGTTCTTGTACTCGACGAAGAAGGTGACGCTGTACTCGCCGTCTTCCACGGTTCGGGCGTCGTTCTCGCCCTCCCAGATCACCTGCTCGGGAAGATTGCTGCCCCCCTGGAAGGTCTTGCGGATCAGACCGTCTTCCCGCTCGAGCCGGATTTCCCATGCCCTGAGATTCTCGGGGATGGCCACCGACGGCAGCAGGGTCACGAAGTCACGGTAATCGTCGCCGTTGGGACTGAAAACCTCCTGGTCTGCCACGATGCTGATGGTGGCGCTGAGGTTGTCGATGCGCAGGTTCACCAGAGCCGCCGAGCCGATATTGCCGTACTCGTTCTGGCTGCTGACGGTATAGGTGTAAAAACCGTCGGGAAGCACTTCGCCGGCATCGTCCTTTCCGTCCCAGATGAAGTCCTCGACGCTGCCATCCCAGGTGATGGTCCTCACCACTTCGTCGTCGGCATTGGTAAAGGTACCGGTCCACAGGTCCTGCTCGCTTGAGCTCTGGCTGATGGCGATGCTGTCGCGATCGCCGTCTCCGTTGGGAGTGAACAGCCGACGGTCCACATCGACGGTGACCTCGGGCCGCGAACGGCCTACCAGGATGCTCTGTTCGCTGACGGCGAAGGGATTATCCCCGTTCAGGTACATAATGTTCAGCTCGACCCGATATGATCCGTCGGGGACCGGGGTGTCGTTGTTGCGGACGCCGGCCCATTCGACGTAGTCCAGTACCTGGCGGACCTGACGGGAGAAATACGGCCGGCCGTCTTCTTCGTTGACTACGGTGAGGATGAAGTACTCGACGCCCTCGGTTACCGGTACCACCGGAGTGATCCGTACCACTTCCAGACCGGCATCGCCGCCGGGAGCCACCACAGTCCCCGAAAGCTCGATGGAGGTTGCGGCCCGGCTCTGGGTGTCTTTGATAAATCGCGCTACGTTGGAAATGCCGGTATTGCCCGCTTCGTCGGTGGCCCGCAGGAAAAGCTGGTAACTACCGTCGGGCAGGCTCTCGCCGGTGGCGGGATCGCTGCCGTCCCAGGTAAAGGGGAAACTCACTCCCATGGCAAGTATATCATCCAGAGGCATGACGGTTTCGCTTTCGCTCTCGTCGATGAGAACCAGATCCCAGTCGATTCCTTCCTCGTATTCGGCATTGAAGGTCATGTACGGCTTGGCTTCGCCGCCGAAATACAGCGGGTTACCCAGTTCGCGACCCTCGGGAGCCGAGTCGGCTACCAGCCGGGCTTCGGGGGCCCGGCTGTCCATGATGACCGGTACGCTCTCCGAACGGGAGAGGTTGCCGTTGGCATAGGTAGCGGAAAATACCGCCGTGTAATCCCCGTCTTCAAGATAGACCGAAGCGCTCTCGGGACGCCCGGGATTTCCCCGGCCGTCGAAGACGATGCTCTGGGGCAGGTCGCTGTCGTCGCCGGCGAAGCGCCGGTAGACAATGCCTTCTTCGTTTTCAATTTCCATTTTCCAGCTGACCAGGCCGCTGGTCTCGTTTACCGAAACAAGGAAGTCCATGCTTTCCCGCTCGTAACGGCTGAAATAATTATTGTCGCCGGAGACGGTCATCTCGATGTTAGCCGCCTGATTGCTCAGGACAAAATCAAGGGTTTGCTCAGCCCGGTTTCCGGCACGGTCAACGCCGGTGACCCGGAAGCTGTAATCGCCCTCGGCCTGGAGGGAGCCGGAGGCATTGTTGCCGTCCCAGCTCAGGGTACGGGGTGAAAGCACGTCGCTGGCGGCGGTATCGCCGTCGGCGGTGCGGGCTTGGCTGAAGACCGCGGTACCGGCGGAATTGAGGATTTCAAGGGTCCAGGATTCGGCGGGACCGGTCTGCACTTCGAAATTGATGATATCCCGTTTGCCGTCGCCGTTGGGGGAGAAAATCAGAATGTCCGAACCGATCTCCACGATTTCCGGTTCGACGGTGTCGACCACGACGGAGAGCGGCGAGGTATATCCCCGCTGATTGAAATTATCCCGGACATACAGCTGGTAGAAATACTCGCCATCCGGAACGGTATTGCCGTCGTTGTCCGTGCCGTCCCAGCTGATGGACGACGGAACCTGGACTGAGGGCCGCTCGCCGACTCCAAGGGTCTGAGCGATGATATTCCGTTCGTCCAGCTGCTCCTCGCTGACCCGGTAAATTTCCTGACCGCTCTTATTGAATATCCGAAGTTCATAGCTCTCGATGGTGGCATTCCCGCCGATATCCAGCTGGATGTTTTCGATCTGAAGCACATCCTTGCCGGTTTCTGCATTTCCCGGACTGATGTACTGCGGCGGCTGAGTCAGGATGATGTTGGTATCCTGCTCCGGACGGCCGCCGGCAAATAAACTGCCGGCCACAGCCAGCACGAGCAGTATCGTGCTGAGAACTACTTTTGCTTTCATATCGGACTCCTGTCTGATGTCGGTCGTGATGTTCGCAATGTGCATGAGAATCGATGTTCCGGTCCTGCCGGAAACCGATTAATTCATCCCCTGTCTCTAATATATACCATTTACCTTGACCACGTAACGGAAATTTACTTCCACAGCTCGATTCAGGCCGGTTTTCCGGGTTCTTTGAGGCATGGCTGCAATCCGCCGCAAATGAACCCGTCTTCGAATCGCCTGCCGGTAATTTCCGATCTGATTTGAAGCGGCTGATGCTTTCCCTGAGTGCTTAGGGTATGCAAACCGTATATTCGCGCAAAACGATGCATGAAGCCTCCCGTCCCCGGGAGAAGGCCCTGCGTTCCGGACTGGAATCCTTGAGCGACAGCGAATTGCTGGCGCTGTTGATCGGTTCGGGGAACCGCAGCGCCAGCGTGTTTCAGCTGGCGGAATCAGCCCGCAACGTGCTGGAAGACAACGTGGCGTCCCCGGACCGGGCACTGCCGGGGCTCAGGGAGCTCCGCGGGCTGGGCGGCGCCAAATCCCTGCTGATCGGTGCGGCCATGGAATTGGGAAGGAGGCATTACGGTCCCACCCCCCGGCATATCGGAAGCCCCGCGGACGCCTGGGATGCCCTGAAGCATTTCGGCGATCGCAGACAGGAGCACTTTTTCGTGCTCTGTCTCAACGGGGCCCATCACCTTATGCGTCATGAGATCGTGACGGTGGGCCTTTTGAATCGGGCCATGGTTCATCCAAGGGAAGTATTCGCCCCGGCGGTGGAACAGAGGGCGGCGTCGGTGGTCATTGCCCACAACCACCCTTCGGGAAACCTGGAGCCCAGTGAGGAGGACCGGGAGGTCACCCGCCGCATCGCCGATGCCGGAGAGATACTGGGGATCGGTCTATTGGACCACCTCATCTTCTCCCGGGATTCCTGGTTCAGTTTTCGGGAGGCAGGGCATTTGTAGGGCGCCGTGACATCTGCTATAGTTCGCCGATGGCCGCTATATACGCCCTTCTATCCGCTTTCTCCTACGGCTGTGCCGACTTCCTCGGCGGGTATTCCTCACGTAAAAATCCCCCGGCAGCTGCCGTCGCCTGGTCCCAGGCGGCAGGTCTTGCGGCAGTGCTCATCGCCGCGCCGATTATAGGTTCCGAATCCGTCCTGCTTCCGGATCTGTTGTGGGGCATCGCGGCTGGGATTTCCGGCGCCATGGGAGTGCTCTTCCTGTTCACCGGCCTTTCACGGGGGATGGCATCCATAGTATCGCCCCTGGCAGCCCTCAGCGGTGCGGTAATACCGGTGATATTCGGCCTGGCCATCGGCGAACGCCCGCCGCTTCTCACCTGGATGGGAATCGCCGTGGCTCTGCCTTCAATCCTGCTGCTCTCGCTGGAATCGAATGACGGCGGCAAGACAGAGCGTTCTTCGCTGATTCTCGGTCTAACCTCGGGTTTTTTCTTCGGGGGCTTTTTTATTCTGATATCCCAGAGCAGCGACGCATCGGGCATGTGGCCCCTGGCGGCAGCGAGAATCGCCACGGTTCCCCTGTTTGCGGCGGCCACGGGAATCATGGGCAGGTCTCTGAAACTGGCCCGGGGTACCCGCAGGGTCACCATCCTCAGCGGAGTCCTGGACATGGCGGCGAACGTTTTTTACCTGCTTGCCTTCCGCGGGGGCTATCTGATCTCGGCGGTGATCCTCACCGCCCTGTACCCGGCGCCCACGGTGCTGCTCCAGCGCGCAGTCATCGGCGAAAGGCTCAGCGCCATGCGCGTATCCGGGCTCGTCCTCTCCATCGCGGCGGCGGCTCTCATCGGCATCGGCGGCTGATTCACTCTGACTGTTCCCGGAGTCTCAGGAGACGCTGAACCATAAAAACCGGTATGCCGCTGGCGGTGATGGCCGCCATCAGAATGAAGGTTGAGCGCAGTGAACGGTCGGCCAGAAGTCCGCCCAGGTTCGCCGCCAGGAAGATGCCGGCATTGAACAGGAACTGGAACACCAGGGCCATCCGTGCCCGAAAACCTTCTTCCGCCCGGTTTATCAGCTCGGCCTGGAGCACCGGAAAGAGCACCCCGTGGGCGATCCCGTAACTGAGGCCGGCGGCTACCAACCCGGCAGCCGAGCTCAGACCGGACACTATTATCAGCGCAACCGGCATCATCAGCATGGGAAACCCGATAAGCGGAACCAGGGGAATCCGGCGGAACCAGTGGCTGGCGATCAGGCGCACCGCGATCACCATGGCCGGATACGCAATGTAATAGGGTTTCACGACCCCGACCTGCCGTTCCAGGGCCATATCAGGCAGAAAGCTCAGCATGGTTCCGAAGCCCGCCCCCAGAAGAAGACTCAGGAACAGCAGTCCCCTCAGATTTCTTTGTCGGATCAGCTTCGCGAAGTCCCGGAGTCCCGGAGGCTTTTCCGCAGCGGAGGGCCGCTGCTCGGGAAACAGCAGGGCCGAAAGCCCCGCGGCGATTAAAGCTGCCGAGGTGAACAGTAGCATGGAGGAAAACCCCCGGGTATCGAGCAGGAGTTCAGCCAGGCTGACTCCCGCCATGGCCCCGAACTGCCCGAGGACACCGAACAGGGCAAGGCCCCGGGAGCGCTCATCAGGCGGAAGGGTATGGCTCAGGGCCGCCACGATGCTGATCATGGTGACGGTTATCATGGCTCCCTGGAGCATTCTCGGGAGGGCAAAGAGCCTGGGATCCGCCGGTGAGGTCAGATAGGCCAGGCCGCTGGCGAAGTAAATGAAGTAGGCGGCGGCGATCAGGTATTTCTGCCGGAACCCATCGATGAACAGCGCCAGAACCGGCAGGAACAGCATGCCGCCGAGACCGGTGAATGACATGACGAATCCCGAAGTTCCGGGGCTTATCCCCTGGAGGGCAAAAAATTTAGGCAGAAGGCTGAAGCTCTCATGGCCGGCGACGCCGCTGAAGAGCGCGAAAGCCAGAAAGATAAAGCCCCGATGAATAGGGGATTTTACCGTGATGGATTGTCTCCTTCTTCGCTTCCAGCGGGGAGCAGTGCCTGTCTCTTATACACAT
>CAWZYW010000078.1:0-8444 GCA_963966255.1 uncultured Salinispira sp.
GGCTGGTCCTGTTCACCGGACCCACCGGATCGGGCAAAACGACCAGCCTTCATGCATTGATCCGACACTGTTCGCCCGAATCCCGAAAGATTATCTGCATCGAAGATCCCGTTGAAATCCCGAGCCCCCTGGTTGAGCAGATCGAAGTGAACGAGCAGCGGGACCTGGGTTTCCGGGAGATCCTGAAGCGGGTACTTCGCAGGTCGCCGGAAATCATCGTGGTTGGTGAAATCCGTGATCCGGAAACCGCCTCGCTGGCGATCCGCGCCGCCCTCACCGGACATACGGTACTCAGCACCCTTCACTGCGCCCGGCCCGAACAATCCGCCGTCAGACTGAGCAGCCTCGGAGTCAGGGCTGACCTCATCGAGGCGGCGCTGCGCTGTTCCGTCGGGCTGCAGCTGCGCGGAGGACCAGATGGGCTGAAGCTGGAGATCCGAATGATCGAGGGTAGCGCGGAGCCCATGGGCCGGGAGGTTGAATATGCGCATACCGTTTAGCGGAACCATTTCCCGTTCATCGGAAGCAAGGCATCAGGCCAGATTCCTCCGTTCCCTGGCCGATGACCTGGATCGGGGGGCCCCAGTATACCGGGCGCTGCGAACCGCCGCCGAAGCATGGCCGGACGGAAAGCTGAAGCGAGAGGTCACGGGGATTGCCAATGCACTGCGACGAGGGGCTTCCTGGATTCAAGCCGTGGAAACATCTCTTCCGGCGAACAACGAGCTGCGCTACCTGTCCCATATGCCCGGACAGGGAAGGCCCGGAGCTTACTGTGCGGCGCTGGCACGACACCTGGAAATCCGCCATAGCATACGAACCGAAATAGCAGGCGGGCTCGTATACCCGGGGGCCATTCTCCTTCTCCTGGATGTCCTTGTACTGATTTGCCTATCCGCTCCCATAAATACGCTCAGCTCATTGTCAGCTCTGAACGCAGGCAATGATCCAATAGCCTTGCTTATAATCATTGCCGCGAATCTGAGCTTTCTGATGGCCTTCCTCCACATCCGCCGTCCCATAAGGTTTTATGCACAGCCTCTTCACCATTCCGGCGGCAGGATCTCTCGTCGATGGCCGGCCAGTCCGCTGCGGGAGATGCTCCGGTGGAGGCTTATCCTCTCCAGCATCGAGTGCCGGGTTCGCTCGCTAAGATCCGTGGAAAAGGCAATCCGACAGGAGCACCATGGCAATCCCGCCGACCCATGCCGGTATGAGCTGTATCGACGCATACTCCCGGACTACAGTAATTCTAAAGCAGACAGAACCGCCGGGAGATCGAATGAACAATCCCTCCCTCCGTACATGCGGCATATTGTCGGCCGGCTTGCGCAGCAGCCCGATGCCGGAGAAATTGCGGAAATGGGTTACGACCTGGACCGCAGGGTGAAACGCCTCCTCCGTACCTACGCCGTCATTCTCAGCAATTTCCTCTTGCTGCTATGCGGCGCAGCCATCCTGTCCATTGCTGCGGGGCTGCTCGGGAATTTCCACGAAACCCTCCTGGATCTTATGCCATGAAATTCGAATACGGCATTCCATCAGGAAAACCGCTGCTCTTCCCCGGAAGCTATGTGCTTTTCCAGTGGGACGAACAACAAGCGCCGCGAAGTCAATCAGAAATCCGGGAATGGTTAAGGAAGATCTACCCAGTTGATCCCGGAGCTATGGTCCGCGGCTGGCGGATCGGCAAAAAGATATTCATCACCGCCGGTAACAAAAACCGGAAGCTTCCGGCGGCTTTGCTTCTGTTTCACCGGATGGCACTCAAATCCGGCTGGTACGACATACAAGCTGCCGGTGAACGGGAAATCCATCGGATTCACGATAACGGCAGCCTCGAAACGTATTTTGACCGCTGCCATATCGACCCCGGAAAATCTGGGGCTGCTGTGAATATCTACCGCCTTTATCTCGGGGATTCTGCCAGTGTCCGGAAGAATCTTCCCGGGAGCGGAATGCCCCGGGAGCTTGGACTACCGTTTTCCACACATAATGTTTCCAGCATTCGTCGGATGTTGTTTCTCGGGGTTGTTGTGCTCATCATGTCGGCTTTTCTGCTCATAATCTCGCCAGGCCTCCGAAAAATCGTGCCGGGCGGGAATGCTGTTTCCATTGAATCCGGGCCCGATTTTATCCACATAGCGAACCCCCTGGAAGTTTTGGAGGTGCTCATCGACTCTCGTGCGCAGGACTGCACCCTGAGCGAGCTGAGGGTGGATACCCAGGGTGTCACCGGATGTATCCGTGGAAATCATAAGCGGGAACTGATAAGAACCCTCGATCGGCGCTGGACGCCTCCGGCAGATCACAGGATCGCCGGCGACGGGCTTCTTCCCGGAGCCGGGGATGAGTTCGCTTATGATATATACCCTGCAAGATCTGACAGAATCGGAGTGAACCCCGAGGCTCTCGCCCATCCGCTGATCCATAGCCGACTCCATGATCAACTGAATGAAATTCGCGAGATCGGTTCTACCGGCGATCCCGGCAACGACGCATGGGAGTTCATTCCTGCCGCCCGACAGTACCCGATAGTGGGTATGACGGCGATGATGACACCGGAAGACCTGATAAGAACCCTGGATGCGATCCGTTCTTTCGCCAGATCGCAGGGGGCATGCTGGCTGCTCCGAGCACTGTCTCTTCGTCATCAAAGCGGAGCGGCTCATATCGCGGTCGAAATTGAACTCATTCCCACTCTGTTCGTTCCGGCGAAGCTGATGCCCCAGGGGGAACATAACGCCCCGTCGAGCAACCGCGGTCCCGATGGCGGACCGAATGCCGGTGAACTGGCTGCACTCTTCGGTATCCTGCCGGAATCTCCCGTTCCGCCGGAAATCGGAAGGCAACCCGGCGGCGGGATACCGCCGGCATCACCGGAATACTACCCGGACAGATTTCGTTGGATCGGCCACATCAGCGGAAATATAGGATGTCTGCTGATGATCGCCGATCTCGAAACCGGCGATCAATTTTGCATACCGCCGGGGGAAAGCCGAAGGGGCCTGAAGATTATATCAGCCGGTGTAGAGCAGCTGCTGTGTGAATTGGAAGGACGGCGGTTCACCCTGTATTTCAGCGGCGGTTCACCCGGGCGCTGATGAACCATGGAGGAACAATGAAAAAATCTGGAATTCATTTGACCGCACTGGCTTCCTGCCTGCTGGCTTTCATCTCGGCAGGATGCGTCGGGGGGCCTTCGTTCGACGGCGAAGCCTGGTACATCCGGATTCACGACCGCTTCGGCCGGCCTATAGCCGGGGCAGAGCTTCGCTGCGACGGCATGGAGGCCCCTATGTACAGCGACGCCCGGGGCAGAGTCGTCATAACGCAATCCGCTCCCTTAGATTCCTCGAAGGGTTTCATTCGGGTCAGCCATCCTGATTATCTCGATCTGCTTTGCCCAGACCCAAATGAGGACAAGTCCCCGGTTCGTATGATTTCCCTTGAAATGATCACCCCGGACGAGGCGCTGAGGCTGGCCTATCAACGGGCCTGTGACGGAGATTTCAGCGGTGCCCTTTCCATCCTGCAGAGGCTCACGGCGGACGAAATCGGGGACGACGACGGATTGTTTTTGTCAGGACTGGTGTATTTTCAAGTGGGTGATCTGCAGCAGGCCGAAGCATACCTGGAAGACATCAGCAGGAAAGATCAATGGACCGAAAGGCTTTACGAAATGATCGACATACGCAGGGAGGTGGACCGTTGAAAGAGCACCTTAGCGGATTGCGCCCATCGGGAACTGAAAATTCCGGATTCAGCTACATTGAAGTCATCGCCGCACTGGCCATCATGCTGATCCTCGGGGGAGTGGTCGGTTCCAACGCCGGCAATCTGATTCATCGGGCGCAGGTAAGTTCGGCCCGTTCCCAGATCGGCATGTTCCGTATCGCCCTGGAAAGTTATCGCATGGATTGCGGCAGATTCCCGAGCGAAGCACAGGGCCTGAACGCCTTATGGGAGAAACCTCATATTCACCCCCTTCCGGCGAACTGGCGGGGGCCATACCTAAACCGCCAACCGGGGTCCGACCCATGGGGGTACGAGTATGTGTACCGGGTGGAAAACCAATTCGGTCTTCCGTATACCATCAGTTCCCTCGGGGCCGACGGAACCGCAGGGGGAGAAGGCAAAAATGAAGATATCTGCTCCTGGAAATAAAAGGGGGGACAGCCGGGGAGGATTTATCCTCGCTGAAATGGCCCTGGCCCTGGTGATCCTGATGTTACTGGCTCCAGTCCTTCTCGATATACTCGAGACGATGCTTGGAATACTGGCGCGGATCGGGGAGCTTACTGTTTTAAATCCTCTTCCATAGATTCCAGGCGCCGGTACTCGATTTCCAGGTCGGAAAGATAATGGTTTATTTCTCCTGTCTGGGTGCGAAGGCTGTCCACCGGCGGCAGCTCGCCGATCTCCGGTGCCCGCTTCATCCTCACGAGATCGAGCTGCAGCTGGCGAAGAGAGTTAATGGCCGAAGTTATTTTCACCTTCAACATCTGCTGCTGATTCTGGAGCTCGTAATAGGAACTCTGCTGCTTCTTGATCGATTCGATTGATTTTTCCAGCTCGACGATGAGATCGGGATTGCCGGTTCCATCCTTCTGCTTCTGCAGATCGAGCAGCTCACGCTCCAGATTCACCATGGGTACGGCCTCGAGGGTGCGGTTGATTTCCTGGTCTTTCCGGCTCAACTCCATGACCTGGTTAACATAATTATCCAGCACCGATTCGAAGTCTTCGCCGAGCTGTGAGCGGTCCCTCATTCCGGCGATCTGGGCCAGCACCGCCGCTTTGAGATTCTGAGCCTCGGCTTCCATGGGACTCATGCTGCCGGAAGGCAGGCTCATGGCGGCGCTGCTGAGCTTCACTTTCTTGGTGTTCTTCAACTGCTTCACCGGGACGCCCATCTTGGAGAGTTCGCCGAGGAGCTCATTTTCCTTGTGCTTGAACGAGGGCAGGCGCGAAAACACGCCGATGGACATGGCAGCGATGGGGATAAGTGACCAGGGTACGAAGGGGCTGGTAATGAGGTTGATCCCAGCCAAAAATGCGCTGGTGGCTACCGTTGAAACCAGCTGACCGATGAAGCTGCTGCGATTTTTGTTTAGTTTACGAAGACGCTTGAGCTGCTGCTTGTTCAGGGCCGGCAGGGACTGTAGCTGTCGGGCTTCGTTCCGCTTCTGGCGCAGGGCCGCGATATGGCTGACCATTCCGATGCCCCAACCCGCGGCGGGAAAGAAAAACCAGGGGAAGCTGCCCAGTCCGCTGGTGAAAAGCCAGATGGCGAACAATCCACCGTTTACGGCGATGTAGGAGCCCAGATGCCCACGAAACCCGGATTCCATTTTCTGCAGACTTTTCATGGTCTGCGCCCGGTACTCCTGGATAAGCTGCTGATCCTGCCAGCTGTCATAGGGCGTGTCCAGGACGCGGTCCCAGGCCTTCTCGACCATCTTGTCCTGCTTGTCGTCTTCACCGTATCCCCGACGGTCGGGTATCGGAAGATACTGCTCCCTGCCGCCCTGATCGATGCGATACCGGTTGCGGTAATCCTGTTCCCGGGCGCTGCGCCGCCCCCGCTCGAACTCGCGACCGATCTCGTGCACGATTTCCTTGCCGACGCTGCCGATCTCCCGAGCCGCCCTGCGAACGTTATAGGGAAAATCCTTGGGATCCACCCCGGAGCCTTCCCCGGATGCGGATGCGCCGGTTCTGATTCCTTCCTGAGCACCCGGTGCAGCCGGGGAAAGGAAGCCCTTTTTCACCATATCCTGAAGGAATTCATCAACCTTCGGAGAATTGCCGGGGATAATCGCCCGCATCTGGTCCACCGAAAGGCGTCTTCCCGCCCGCTTTATTTCCCCCATAACAAGGTGTTTCAGCTCGTTCAGATCCACCTCGGCTTCTGCGGCCGTGCCGGCTCGGGCGCTTTCGATTTTTTCAGCGGCTTCCTTGATTTCTTCGCTCTCCGGGGATGCCGTTTCAGCGCTTTCTTCGGCTGGAGCTTCGCCCTTGCCGTTGGTGAGTATTTCGTAGGCCCGGATCTCCCGCTTGATATTCTTCAGCTTGACCGCCCCGAGTTCCTTGATGGGGATATCGTCGATTTTATTATTCACCAGATTGAATACGTCCTGGGAAATGCAGATCCTTCCGGGGTTGCAAATGCTCTCGAGACGGCTGGCGATATTGATTCCTTCACCGAGGGCATCGTTTTCGTAAAAATAAATGTCTCCCAGATGAACACCGATGCGGAGAACCAGGGTAAATTCCGGATTATTGCGATTGCGCTCTTCCAGATCCTGTTGGATGCGCACCGCACAGTTCACTGCGTTGACGGTATTGGGGAAATCGATGAGAAATGCGTCGCCGATGGTTTTGATTACCGATCCGCGCAATTCTTCTGTATGTTTCTGTACGATCTCATTATGATATTCCAGGAGCTTGAGGGTCGCTTTTTCGTTCTCTTCCATCATTCTGCTGAATCCGACGATGTCGGTGAACATAATGGCGGCGAGTCGGTATTCTTTCGGGTCCATAGTACTGATCCTAAGATTTGAACCTCAGTAAGTCAACTGAAGGGAGGGTGGATGGCGAAAAACAAAGGCAGCTACTATTTATGTCGGGAGTGCGGCCATCAGGAAGCGAAGTGGAGCGGACAGTGCCCGTCCTGCGGCCAGTGGAACAGTCTCGAATCAGTGAATGCAGCCCCGGTTCCCGCTTCCGGATCGGTCCGGCGCAGCGCAGGCGAGCCCCGTCCCCTTTCGCAGGTGGAAATCCGGGAAGATGCCCGGTTGAGTTCGGGCATATCAGAGCTCGACCGGGTTCTGGGAGGCGGCATCATTCGGGGCTCTTCGGTTCTGCTCGGCGGCGAGCCGGGGATAGGAAAGTCGACTCTGATGCTCCAGGCTGCATCAGCCTACGCCGCAGCCGGCCCGGTGCTGTACATTTCCGGAGAAGAAGCCCCGGAGCAGATCAAGATGCGGGCCGCCCGTCTCGGCATAGATGGGAAGCAGATTCTCATCCACAACAGTTCCATCGCCGAACAATGTGCCGACCAGGTGCTTCGCAGGCGGCCGGCGGTGGTAATCGTGGATTCAATCCAGACCCTCATTTCCGATGAATCAGGCAGCGCACCCGGCAGCCCGAATCAGGTGAAGTACTCGGTTCAGATGATCAGCGAAGCGGCCAGGGGGGTATCCGCCAGCTGCTTTTTTATCGCCCACGTAACCAAGGACGGTTCAATCGCCGGACCGAAACAGGTCGAGCACCTGGTCGACGCGGTGCTGTACTTCGACCACTCGGAACACGAGCTCCGTTTTCTGCGGACCAGCAAGAATCGCTTCGGATCGAGCGACGAAGTGGGGCTGTTTTCCATGGAATCCAGGGGTCTGGTCGAGGTTAGCGATCCCACGGGCTTGTTTCTCAGCGAGGAAGAGGAAGAAGCGCCTCCCGGCACCGCGGTGGTACCGGTGTACGAAGGGAGCCGCATACTTATGGTGGAAATCCAGGCGCTTACGGTACCCGGCAAAGGCGGATTCGGCCGGGTGTACTCCGACCGCATCGATCAGCGCAGGGTAAGCCGGGTGGCGGCGGTGCTGGAGAAGCATCTGAACCTGCGCCTGTCAGACCAGGACATATACGTCAACGTCGCCGGGGGAATCAGGCTGGCCGACGTGGGCATCGAGCTGGCCCTGGCCATGGTGGTCTATTCTGCCCGAACCGGCCTGGCATTGCCGGCCAAGGCGGCGCTCTGCGGGGAAATCAGCCTTTCCGGTCGGGTGCGCTCGGTGCCCCACTTGAAACGGCGTCACAGTCAGGCCAGCGATCTGGGGTACTCACCGATCCTCATTCCCGCCGCGCGAGCCCGGGGAGCCTCGGGCTCCGACGGGATATCCGGAAAAAAAACCCATCGAATAAAAGCGCTGTCCGAGGCCGTGGGGCTGCTTTTCGGAAATGGCGCCGGAACCTGATCGCCGGCGGACTCATCGACGGCATCCGGGCTCCGGCGCAAGGCTGCGAAATCAGGGAAACAGCAAGGGCAGGGCCACGAAGGTCCCGATGGAAGAACCCAGGGACGAAAAGAAAAACACCAGGAGGATGTGGGTTATCCGGTTCCGGAAAAAACCCCGGAGGCTGGTGATGTCGTCACCGAGGTTCTCGAAATCCTCTACCCGTGGCTTGCGCAGGAATGCCTCCAGCAGCCCGGTGACGAAGCCGACCCCGATGGTGGGGTTCATGCTGGTGACCGGAGCGGCCAGGAAGGATGAAATGACCGTAAGCGGATGGGCCAGTGCAGCGGCGGCACCTATGGCCGAAAGAGTACCGTTCACCAGGATCCAGCGGAGCAGGGCCTGGAATCCGCCTTCCCAGCCCTTTGTGATAAAACCGGAGATAATCAACCCGGCAATCAAAGCCACGATCAGCCAGGGCAGTAC
>CAWZYW010000079.1:0-8420 GCA_963966255.1 uncultured Salinispira sp.
ATGGAAGTAATCCGCCAAGAACTTGAGAACGAGCATGAGCAGTTAACCAAATATGTGGGAGGCCTGAAAGAGAGCGTGCGTGTCAGCGCAGTGCTCCGTCAGGGTCCCGTTGTGGAGACAATCCTTGAGGAAGCGGAGAAACAGGAAGCCGATTTAATCATCCTGGGGAGCCATGGACATAATCCCCTTCGGCGCGTGATTCTCGGAAGTGTCAGTGAGGGGGTTGTAGCGGATGCAGGGTGCCCGGTAATGGTTATTCCGAGTCGTTGCGCGAATGATGCTAACTGCGGGGAAGAAGATCAGTAATCGCGCGAGATACACCCTTTACCGAATCGACCTCGAGCAAAAATAATAATGGACCGGACAGATCTTCCTCCCGGACTGTCCGGTCGCCTTCATAATATCTCAGCCAGGCTTTTTTTGCCTGGATTTTTAATTTCCCTACATCCGAGCGAATAAGCTTCGACAGCAGCCCGGGCTTCTCGATGAATTCCAGTGACAGGTCAGCGGGTACTATTCCTATGGCGCGGTCCCTGGGGGTTGCCCGCTCCCGATTAAGCGAGGAGACCCAACTCTGCTGAAAAAAATGATAAAAAACCAGCTCACCCGAAGGTTGTCCGCTGGAAAGAAGCAGACCCCAGCTTTCCTCCGGCGATATTACATCGGGGTGATCCGGGCTGGTCATTTTAATCGTAGAAATAGCCCGGTATTCACTACCGAATTTTTGCTGGAGAGCCAGATCGATCCGCTTGCGCTGTTCGCTGTCATTTGATCCCATCATAAATCGAGATCCAGGATGTCGATGGTTTCCAGGCCTTCGAGGCCCAACTTTTCCATTTTCGGTCTGATGATGGCGGCACAGTAGCCGTAATCAGGATTCCGCTCGTAGAAATCCTGATGATAATCTTCTGCGGGATAAAACGCTTCGAAGGCAACTATCTCAGTTACGATGGGATCAGGCCATTCCTCCTGCGCTTCGTCCATCACTTTTCGTGCGATGGCAGCCTGCTCCTCATCATGGGTCAGGATGATGGAACGATATTGGGGGCCCACATCGAAGCCTTGGCGATTCAATGTCGTGGGGTCATGGGCTTTGAAAAAAAGTTTGATAATCTGCTCGTAGCTTACTTTCTCGGGATCGTAGTAAAGCTGGACCACTTCCGCATGACGGCTGGTACCGCTGCTTACCAGGCGATAGTTCGGATTCTCTTCTTCGCCTCCGGAGTAACCTGAGATGGCATGCACTACTCCGTCAATAGGTTCATAGACGGCTTCCACACACCAGAAACATCCGCCTCCTATGGTAGCCACGCTATATCCACCGAGATCAGCTATATCAACTCCGGTATAACCGTTCAACCCCGTGCTGTCCGCATTGCCGGGCTGTTCGGAACCAGGCATGGCAAACAAAAATCCGGCAAGCAAAGCCGCGATCAGGATTAATCCGAAGATAAATTTGAAATTAGTGCTTTTCATACTTCACCTCAACGGTCAATAATATACTTATACGCAGCGGCAAATCAAAGCATGAAGAGATGGCCATGCATATCAATCGAAACTAACGTATAATTGGAAGCACATGGATAAAGTCCTGATCTCTCGGTACAGCGAGCTCTATCAGTCTCAAAATCTGAAGGTGGACCCCTTTCTGATACAGAAGATGGGTCTGATGCAGAAGCACACCTTCCTTAAAATAAAAGATTTTTTTCTGTACGCATTGCCTACCAGCCTCGGCTTTACCCAGGGACAAATCATTCTCGCCATGAGTGAGAGAGAGAGAGTCCTGGTCGAGGAATTAAAGGAAAAACCTCATCAACTGAGGCTTCGCTTCGAGAGCCCCCTGATCGGCAGGGAATTCGGTCTGTTTTTAAAAGTTCAGATAAAAAATATCAGCACTAATGTGGGAAAAGGCGGATTCGTACTGGTGGACTTGAACTTCCTCACGGTTCCCGATGATTTCAAGGAAATTCTCATCGAGCTGTTTCTCCTTATTGAGCGCCTGCAGAAAGAATATGAGGAACGCAGGGAAGAGGGAATCTTTATACCGAACACCCTTTTCAAGCAATTGGGCATAGAAAACAGCACCCACATTATCATTCCCGAAAAAGGACGATTTCGCTGCCTGTTCAAGAGCCTTTCCTTCGGTCGGGCGGAGATCTACATTTCTTCGGCGTTGGAACCGAACCTGCCCGATCGGGAACAGGGCTTTTCCATCGAAGCCGCCTGGCAGGGGGGGAATTTTTTAATTCCCGCGATGCTGGATGAAGACATCAAGGATACCCACCAGGAACGGGTGAAGCTTATCCGTCCTAGCCTGAAGTTTTCAGCCGCTCTGACGGATATCATCCTGCCCATGACGGATCTGATAAAGAGCCGGCGCCAGGAACAGAACGAGTCCGATGCTCAAGTCGGATCCGGCGAATCCGATGGGGAGTCGGATGCCGCTGAAAGCGATGCCTCGGAAACCGATGGCTGAATCTCGCTATTTATCATAGCAATACGAGGAGCACAACTATGAGCATACATATTGGAGCGAAGCCCGGAGAAATTGCCCCTACGGTGTTATTTCCCGGCGATCCCCTGCGAGCCAGGCACATCGCCAAAACGATGCTCGAGAATTCAACTTGCGTGAATGAGATACGTGGCATGCTGTGCTTCACCGGTTCCTGGGAGGGTAAACCGGTTTCAGTAATGGGCTCGGGCATGGGGCAGCCGTCCCTCTCAATCTACGCAAATGAGCTGTATCGGGATTACGATGTCCAAAGTATCATCCGAATCGGCAGCGCCGGATCCCTTCAGGAGTCAGTCAAAGTCGGCGATATCGTACTGGCCCAGGGGGCATGTACCAATGCGGGAATCAATCGGCGCCGTTTTTCCGGACTCGACTATGCACCGATTTCCAGTTTCGACTTGCTTCAAGGGGCCTGGAAGTTCGGGGTCGATGCTGGTCTCAATATCCACGTTGGCAATGTGCTTTCGACAGACAGCTTTTATGATCCACAGCCGGAAATGTGGAAAAACTGGGCTGCATACGGGGTATTGGCCGTTGAAATGGAGAGCTCCGAACTGCTCACCCTGGCAGCATCTTATCGAAGGAAAGCTTTGGGAATATTAACGATAAGCGACAGCCTGGTGGATTCATCCCATGATATCCTCGCCGATCGGGAGACCGGCATGACATCGATGGCTGAAATGGCCCTGTCTCTCATCGATTGAGGCGCGTTCAAAAGCAATCCTATGCTATACGGACTGGAGCGGCGGCAGGGTCTGCGACGCAGCTATATCATTCTTCCTCTGGTATCCCTGCTCAGCCTCTTCGCCCTCAGCATCGCTCTGGCCAGCCTGACCCGGAACATCATCACAACTTCAATGGAACGACAGCTGAGCCAGACGAATACTTTCTTCTCCAGGGCCATGATTCGCGAAGCGGTGCACTACGAACGGAGCGAGGCATGGGATGTAAACGGATACATCTCCGAACTGGCCCTGGACAGCCCGATCCGGATCACGGTGATGAATCTCGAAGGCGTTGTGATCGCCGATAATTTTGCTGAGACGGAAAAAATGGACAATCATTTGACCCGCCCGGAGATGATCAGTGCCATTCAGGGCAAGCCCCGATTTGTAACAAGGTACAGCGCCACCCTGGAGTACCCGTTAATGTATCACGCAGTGCGCTTTACCCCGGGAGGACCTTTCGACGGTGACCTGGTGTTAAGGACCTCAATACCCATGGTGTCCATTCGAGAACTGCTGTACCTCGGCTATCGGGTCATTGCCATGTTCACTCTTTTTCTGATGATCGTATCCGGTATTATTATCGTTTATCAGATTCGCGGAATTCGCACACCTATTGAAAAAATCCTCAAAGCAGCGGAACAGATTGAACAGAATGAGTGGGAGCTAGATCTCTATATTCTCCGGCCCTATGAGTTCGCGCGCATCGCCCAGGCGATCAAGAGCCTTGCGAAAACACTCAGAGAGCAAATCGATTCTCTTCGCCAGCACAACGACGACTTGCAGCGTATTCTGAATATTCAAAGGGATTCGGTGATTGTTCTGGATCAGTACCAGCAGATCATCAGCTGCAACGCACCGGCGGTAACCTTTCTCGCCAGCGAAGGGGATCGACTGTTTTCCGATGAAACTGATGACGGAATGGGGAATGCGGAGGATCGGCACTCACTGATACAAAAACGTTTTGCGAAAAAAAGCCTGATGACCTTCGTACGCAGTTCCGAGTTGAACCGGATCTTCGAAGAGGCCCGCTCCAGCGGGGAATTCCGTCGGGGGGTAATCACGGTCTATCACGAGCAGACCCGCGAGTATGAGTGTTATGTCACGCCGTTTTCAGGAAGCAATTTCGAGGGTACTGAGGACGTCCCCCAGCAGTATCTGCTGGTGGTGTATTCACCATAAGCCCAGCACTGCAAGCCGGATACGAGGGGTTCCCCCGGGGATTCCCGAAGCCTTCGGCACATTCCGAATCCGATGATCAGCCGTTGGCTTCATTCTCCAGCTCGATAATCCGATTCAATTCGTCCAGGTATACCTGGAACTGCTGATCTTTCCTGATCAGACCACCGAGGAATTCATCTATTTCACTGGTACGAACCGATGGGCTTTCGGCCTCGATCTTCAGGCTGGAAATGTAATCCTTCCACCATTCGATCACTTCTCTCAACCGTTCAAGAGGGAGCTCATTGGCATCAATGCCGTTGTAGATCATGGATTCTATTAACGGCTCCATAAACAAAATGAGCTCGTCGTACGCGAGCAGCACCAGCTCGAAATCATCCTCGTTGCGCAGCAGCGACGGAATATTGGGTTTTTCAGGTCCTTCCGGAACCGGCACCACGAAATCCCCGGACTCCGCTTCGCGATTCCCGCCGGCGAATAACGGCAGGGAAGCGGTTATGAGGGATATCAGGACGATAAAGGCAATTTTCTTCATGGGATGTCCTCCGAAAGCCGGTATGTAATGAGTATAGCCCAGCACTATCGTGAAGTCCATCGCAGGACGTTGCCGGAACTGATAGAATGGAGGAATGATGCGAAACACCGTCAGCCCCCGATCCCGCCGCAAAACACTGCTTCTCATCGCGCTGGGAGCCAGCGCCGTAACTGTCGCACTGGACCTCATCAGCCAGTGGTCTCCGGCGAGCCAGGCATTATTCAGCGAAATACGGAGTGCAACCTTTGCCAATGTGCCGCTTTCTATTTCCCGGCGGGTAGAGCTGCTGATATACCGGGGAGGTTCCGATGGCTGGCGGCGGGCATACCTTGCCAGTCATTATCTCGCACTGATCTTTTTCCCCCTGGACATGGCGGGGATTTCCGCCCTGTTGCCAGCAGAAGACCGGATCAGCCGGGCAGCACGGATCAGCGGATATTTTTCGTATATCAGCGGCACCGTATACCATATGTCCATGTCCTTCCTGGCCGCAGCCCTGGCATCATCGGATCCCGCTGGCTGGAACAGGATCATTTCGGGATACCGGCCGTTCATGGAGCCGATCGGCTATCTGTTCGCCGGCGGCTTTGCCGTGGTCAGCCTGCTGTACCTGCTCGCCGAACGACAGCGCGCGGGCCGATGGCATGGCAAAATGCTTTCTGCTCCGCTGTTTACCATGGCAGCCATAATCATAATCAGCTTCCTGCTACCGCGGGGATGGGCGGCTGCACTGAGAATAACGAGCTTTAATGCAGCCTTGCTTATGACCTATGCAATTCATTGGCTTTTTCCCGGAGATGCAGAACCGCGAAGATCGGATGGCAAAGGTGATAAAACGCTCCGTTGACCCTCAGGTATCGTAGCGGAATTTTTTCTCCAGATTCCGGCTGATCAGGCTGATGGGAAGCGTGAGCATCAGATACCCGATAGCCAGGGGTAAGTAGCTTTCCAACGTCGAGAAGGTGTTGGCATTTACTTCCCGGGCGGCCATGGTGAACTCCCGGATGGCGATGACCGACAGGAGCGAGGAATCCTTGATCAGGCTGGCGAACTGCCCGGTGAGCGGCGGCAGGATCCGCGTTATCACCTGCGGAATGATGATGTATCGATAAGTCTGAGCATTGGTGAGACCTATGGATCGGGCCGATTCGAGCTGGCTTGCGGCAACGTTGTCTATTCCCGAGCGGATGATTTCTCCGGTGTACGCGCCGGCGAACATCGACATGATAATAATCCCCACGGTATAGCGCTCGTCGATACCAAGGGCATTTGCGACCACATAGTAAAACACGAGGATCTGCACCAACAGCGGGGTCCCCCGGATAACCTCTACGTAGAACTTGGATAGCATCCGGAAAACAATAAATCGACTACCCTGCCCCACACCGCTTATCACCCCGATTATGAGACTCAGGACCATGCTCAAAGCTGAAATAAGGATGGTCATCAGGAAGCCCTGAACAAAATTCAGGCGGTATTCCCATACCTGATCCCAGCGCATATTGTAATCGAGACTCTGATAGGCCAGCAGGAAAATTGCGGCGAGCAGAAGGGTGACCAGCAGCGCGTTTACCGCGTACTGAATTGGCCGGATTTCAATCTGCCCGCCGTCGAGGATAAAAAGTCTGCGCAAAATCAGTCTTCGATCTCAAAGAAGAACGGCACGCCTGCTTCATCAAAAAGCGCCTGGATTTCAGCGAGATATTTGGTCCCCAGGGCAGTGAAGCCTCCCTCGGCCCGGTATTCCCTGATAAATGCATCCATCTGGGCTTTCAGTTCGCTGTTGCCCTGCTTTACCGCAGCGCCCCAATACCCGAAGGTGCCGGGAATGCTCTCGATATTGACCCGGGTGGTATCGGGATGATTCTTGTTGCTCTCGAACACCGTGAGGGCATCGTAAATAAAAGCGTCGGCCTTCCCCTGGGCAACTTCCAGCACGCAGGCAGAAACTTCTTCAAAACTGCGAATTTCCGCCAACGGGAGTTCCTCCTGTGCGAGGATGGCACCGATGGTTCCGGATTTCACCGCGACCACAATCCCTTCGGCGTTGAGATCGCTGAAGTTCCGGACGGGACTTTCCTGATTGATCAGGAGCGTAAGGCCTGCCTGAACATAGGGTATGGAAAAATCCACCACTTCTTCCCGCTCTTCGGTGATGGTCATGGAAGAAATAACGATATCCGCTTCTCCGCTCTGCAAGGATGGGATCAGTCCCACCCATGAGGTATTCCTGATTTCCACGTCCCGGCCGATAAACTCTCCAAAAGCATAGGCCATATCAACGGATATTCCGGTGGGATTTCCCTGCGAATCGGTCATCTCGAACGGAGGGAATTGAAGTTCCATGGCAACAATCAGGGGATCTTCCCCGGTTTCACCACCACCGGCGGCGCAGATGGGAAGTGAGATGGCCAGGACAGCGACCATGGCGAGAAATAAATTTCGTTTCATAACGTACTCCTGTCATGCGGTACAAAATTGGATAACTACAGGGTACCGGGATATAAAAGCTTTCTCAAGTGGCTTTGTCCAGGAGATCTTTGCGGAATTCGGAGAAAATCTCGCTGGGAAGACGCCCCATGACCGGTTTGGGAGCATCCGTTCCGTTTCGCCTGATGAGCCAGTCCCGTACCCGGGGGCGGCAGAACTGTCCCTGACAGGCTCCCATGCCTGCCCGGGTCCTCAGCTTCACCGCGTCACTTCCCCCGAGGCGCAGGCCGGCAGCTTCAGCCTCCCCCGCCGCCTCTTGCAGGATGGCCTCCCTGACCTGCTCACAGCGACAAACCACCCGTTCGGGATCTCCGGAATCCCGCTTTGTATCCGGCAGGATATCGCCCATGGCCGCCAATTCAACCGGACCGGTGAACCACCGGCGCTGTTCGTATGGCTCTGCCGGGCCGAGGTTGCCGATGACATCGGCGATCATCCCGGTCACTCTTCGGGCAATAGCCGGGGCGGAAGTGAGCCCCGGAGAATCAATGCCTCCCAGGTGAATCGCCCCCGGATGAACCGGGGAATGTTCAATGTAAAAGTCTCCGCCTTCGATGCCGGCTCTGATTCCAGCGAAGTCACGCATAAGTTGTTTCACCGGAAGATCGGGTACCGTCAACCGGGCCTTGGTCAGGATCTCTTCCAGTCCCTCCCGGGAGGTGCGGCTGTCCGCCGGATCCTCGACGGTTTCCGCGTTGGGTCCGATCATGAGATTTCCCCACGCAGTTGGGGTCACCAGGACGCCCTTGCCCCTGGGCCCGGGAACCTGGAACAACACGTGTTTGAGCATATCCCCGCTGCCGCGCCGGAACAGAAGGTACTGCCCCCGTCGCAGCCGCGGGATAAACGGCGATTCCCCCAGCATTGAGGCAATGTCCGCAGCCCCGCCTCCCGCGGCATTTATCAGGACTGCGGTGCGGTATTCTTCTTTCTCATCTGATTCAAATTCGGCTGATGCGGTCCGAAGAAACCCGCC
>CAWZYW010000080.1:0-8412 GCA_963966255.1 uncultured Salinispira sp.
GGTGACCGCATTCGATTATCGCCAGCCGGGTCAGATCCGCTATGCCTACCGATTTTCCGACCAGCCGGATTGGATCGAAATCGGAAATCACGGCGAACTCCTGCTGTCTCATCTGACTCCCGGGCGCTATTCACTGTATTTTCGTGCCAGAGGCCCGGGATCATCGGTGGTGGCCCAGACAGTTGCCGTGGCGTTACGGGTCAGGCCGCCGCTCCTGCTGCAGTGGCCGATGTTCTTTCTTTACGCCAGCCTTCTCGGGGGCTCCATCGCCCTGTATATCAGGCTCCGCTCCAGAAATCATCTTCGAATTATCCGGGAACAGGAGCAGATGGTCGCCCTGAGAACCCGGGAACTAACCGAGGCCAAGGAAGCCCTGGAAGAAGCCATCCGGAGGAAATCCACTTTTTTCATTAATCTGGCCCATGAAACCAAGACGCCGCTGACCTTTATCCAGAATTATCTGGATCGTTATCTCAAACGCCATCCGGAACAGGCCGACCTGAATGTGGTGAAGGAAAACGTCGACAAACTGGTCAGGGACATGGTGAATTACCTCGATGCTGAAAAAATTCAGCGCAGTTCCGATCTGTACGATCACCAGCAGATCACCGATCTCAGGAGCCTTTTGACTCCGAAATTGAGCATGCTCAGCGAAGTCGCGGGAAAGCACCAGCTCACCCTGTCCATGGAACTGGAAAACCATTTATACATCTCCGCCGATCCTCTTGCGGCTGATCGGGTGGTGAACAATCTCATAGACAACGCGATCAAATACAACCGTCCCGGCGGCGCGGTCCGCATCGAGGTCCGCAGGCAGGGCGAATCCGTCCGTTTCTCGGTGAGGGACAGCGGACCGGGAATCAGCAAGGATCAGATACAGTCTCTGAGCGACCCGTTTTTCCAGCTCAGTCACAAAAAGCGCCATATTCAGGGAATCGGGATGGGGCTGTTCATCGTCCGGAAAATCGCCGAGGGGCTGGGAACCCGGCTGGACATTGAATCCACCCCCGGCGAAGGATCATTGTTTCGTATTGATTTTCCCGCCGCCGAGCGGGGAGCCCTGGCTGACGGCAGCGGGAATGAGCCGCCGTTCTCAGCAGCGGCGGATAACATTGCCTCCGGGCCGGCATATCTCTTCCGGCAGCCCCAGCCTGACAAACCCGATGACATTCGCCACGGCGATTCCCGAAAGCATATTCTCTTCGTGGATGACGACCGGGACATGCTCCAGTTCATGGCAGAAAGTTTCGGCGGACAATACGACCTGAGTTTCGCAGCCTCTGCGGAGAAACTTCTGGCTGGTCTGAGCGCCCGGGAAATTCCGGACCTCATCGTTTCGGATATCATGATGGACGGGGCCAGCGGTCATGAACTGCTGAATCAGCTCCAGGAAAGCACCTGGAGGGCTGTGCCGTTTATCTTTCTCTCAGCCCGTTCCGATAAAGCCGAGTACCTGAAAAGCTTCTATGAAGGCGCGGTGGATTTCATTCCCAAGCCATTCGCATTGGAAGATCTGGCGGCCCGCATTGAGGCTCGCCTGGAAGGCCAGGAGCGCCGGCGCCGAATGCTGATGGAGAGCGTGCAGCAGCGTATCGCCGAAAGCCTGGCCCCCCTGCGCACCGCGGAAGGTCTGCAGCGGGAGCATCAGCAGAAACAGCAGTCCCTGATGACCCGCATCGATCTCTCCTCAAGGGAACAGGAAATTCTCATCCGGGTGCTGGATGGCAAGCTGAGCAAGGAAGTAGCCGCCGAACTCGATATTTCCGTGCGGACCGTAGAAAAACACCTGTCAAATCTGTACCGCAAGGCCGGCGTACAGAACCGGGTGGAGCTGATTAACTTTTTCCGATAAGAGTCTTGGGGAAAGGGGTGGAGAATCAGCCGTTTTCGGGGCACTCCAAAAAAAGAGCTGTCGGGTTAACGACAGCTCTTGTATCAAATTACCGCGGAAGATTTAATCCACCGACGTATTCCGGCGGAAGTAGCGCTCCACCGACGCGATGTTTTCATTGCCGTAGGCCCGGCTTTTCTGATCTTCCCGGACCGAGTGCTTCTGGCCGAGAATGTTTTCCAGCTGCACATCTCCTTCCTCGACCACCAGTTCGCTCCCGTTGAAGGTGAACACCGTACCGCGCACGCTGGCGGTGGCCACCGGGCTCTGAATCTGAAACCGGATCCCTTCTTCGCCGCTTCTGGCCGATACCACCTGGGCCCTCAGGCCGCCGGAGCGCACGTATAGAACAGAAGCTTCTCCCTCATCTCTGGCGCTCATAAGCTGAAAATCAGTGAGAGGGGCAACCTCAACGATATCGCCGGCAACATCCAGGCGAAGTACGGAATAACTGCTGTTGAAGATCCGGGCCCCAGAAGGAATGATGCTGCCCGCTTCAATCTGATTCCACTGGCTGTCGGCATAAAAATACCCGACGCCATTGATCTCAAGTACTTCGGCACCGCCGGCAAAGATCGA
The DNA here is from genome assembly GCA_963966255.1 of uncultured Salinispira sp. GTDB lineage: Bacteria > Spirochaetota > Spirochaetia > DSM-27196 > Salinispiraceae > Salinispira. The sequence continues at coordinate 2,471 of CAWZYW010000080.1, forward strand.
GGCCGCGAGCAGAAGAAATGCCATGGCAAGAACTAATGTCTTCCTGAACATAATCACCTCCGTAGTGATATTTTTTAATAGCGATACTCAATGGAAAATTGAGCATCCACGAATTCCATACTTGATTGGGCTGGCCATATGGACCTGGCCCGAAGGTCAAATGCCAAATCCCGCAGAGGGCGGAACCGCAAGCCCGCGTCGAATCCCGAGGCGAGATAACCGGTGTAGCTATCGAGGGCCGGGTCATTCAATCCGCCGGGCCCCGAAAAGAGTTTTACCGCACTGAAGGCCCTGAGATTCCAGCCGAGGCCCAGCCGGGGGTTAATCCGGCTCTGCCACAAAAGGCCTTCGGCGTCAGCAGAAATAAGAAGCACCGAGGATTCGATAAAATCCAGATAGTCGGGAACGATGGACAGGCTCTGGGGAAAGACGAATCCCGGGCCGCTGACCAGCGCCTGGAGCCCGAGCCGAGGAGCAGCTCTGCCGTCCAGATAGCTTCTGATGTCGATGGCCGCAGCGACTCCCGTGGCGTTGCTTACGGATGCTCCCGAGACCCGGGAAACCGATGCCAGGGCCGCGTAGAAGCTCCGTCGGCTTAATGAACCGGTCACCCCGGTTATGCCCGAAAGGAAGTTTATGCTGTCCGCAGAGCCCCGGGGCGACAGGGTCTGGTATTCGAACAGCGCGAAGGGGCTTTGCCGCCCTATGAGCTCAGGGGACAGAACTTCGATTTTGGTAACAAGCGCATTCGGTCCTCCCTCCAGGGATACCTGGAGTTCCGGAGCCGCGTTCACGGCGTCCGCCGCCGAGTCCCACAGGGGAAGGGATAGATCGGTGACAGACGGATCCAGGCCGGCGGCGATGAGGATGTTGTCGCTGCTTCGATTCTGTCCCGGGCTGTTCACCAGGAGTCCCTGGTAACCGAACTCCGCATCGAGAACCAGATTGGCGGTTCTCAGGGAATAGCGAAGGCCATCATATCGCAGGGGCACCAGGAGACCGAGAACATCCTCGCTTTCGATCCGTCCGAAGGCCACTTGAATGAGGTCAGACCTGGTTCTGAGTCTGATGTCATCGTTATTTGCGGGAGATACAAACGATTCATTGCTGAAACGGTAATACAGCTCGTTGAGGAAGGGAGTGATTCCCAGCTGTAGTCCGCCGGGGGCGAAGGCCCCCTCGAAAAGCACATCGGTTCCCAGAGAAACCGAGAGTCCGGCCTCGTCGCTGGCCGCAGGTGCGGTCCGGAAGCCGAGGGACAGTGTTTCGTTCAGGTCATATACAGGACCAATCAGAGCGACGGCAAAATCTGCGTTGAAGGAGGAGTTCTGCGCCAGCGCCATGCCTGGCAGAAGAGCCAGTGCGAGGAGCGATAACATCCATCGGTAGAACATGCGGCTTTGCTTCATCTTGAGCCTCCTGCGGCGGCTGAAGCGACGGCGGACCGCCAGCCCTCGTATTTCGCCAGCACCGCCACCAGATCCGATCCGGAGAGGGGGGCATTCGCGCGGACTTCATCGGGAAAAAGCTCGAGGTACTGGAGATCACGGAACGCCGCACCGGATCCGCGGGTGAGTCGGAAACTGAGGCTCTGAATAAGGCGCGGATCCCGGGAAATGAGAAGCACTGCCAGGTCCCGTTGCCGGGCATTGCGCGATTCGGAACTCAGGGAACGGGGGGGCAGTAAAAACACCCGCTCCAGCTGTGAGATCCGCAGGCTCGGCAGATCAAGTACTTGCAGCAACTGACTCTCGTCAATCTGAAGAGGAGATGATTGGGCTGCTTCAACGCCCTGGGCTGCTGCGCTCATTCCCGCTATGAGGAAGATTAACCACAAAATGTAATATCTGATTGCCGTTTGCTTCATATTTAATCACTTTATGTGATAAGGATACCAATGGTGCGTAAGGATCGGCAATGAAAAATGTAAAAATTAGCGCGGGAAAACGAAGTAAGTTTATCGACCTATTCCCCTTACCTATATACCTCTATCTTATAATCCCGTTTCTGTTCGCTTTGATCTCGATAGTCTTTGTGTCGGGAGACAACCGGGTATCCTTGTTTTTATACGATAGCTTGCTGAGATTCAGGCAGGCGGTACCACAGAGCGAAGAAATTGTTTTTTTGGATATCGATGATGCCGCCGTGGAATATAAGGGAGAATGGCCCTGGCGACGGACCGACCTAGGCCGTTATCTGATGGAGCTTGAATATTTCTCTCCGAAGGCGCAAATCCTGGACATCAACTTCGATCTGACAAGCAACCGGGGGCTCTCGGGCTTTCTCAGCAGGGAACTCATCCGCCGGGGATATCCTCTCGAGAGTATTGTGGAGAGTGATGAGGATCCGGTGTTCGGAAATATGCTCAGATCGATTCCTTCGCTGGAAGTGGCATCCTATATCGATTCTGATGGGAACCTGAACGTGCTCAGCGACAGCATCGAATATCCGTCGGTAAACAGCGGCTTTGTGAACACCCATCGTGACCGGGACAGCATTCTCAGGCGCTTCCACCCCCGCCTGGGCGATGAATGGATTCTCGGCATCACGAGTTTTCTGAATGCTGAACCCGGGAGTGCCCTGGAGCTGACCCTCGAATCCGATGCCCTGTATCTGGGCGCTTCGGGTGAGGATGGCATACGAATACCCAGGCGGGAAGACGGGACGGTGTTGATCGAATGGCCGGACAGCAGCTACGCCGAAAGCTTCTTACACATCGGAATGGAAGTGCTTCCCCAGCTCATTGACCTGCAGAACGTGATCTGGCAAAACGTCGATCTTCTCATTTCCTATGGGCTGTTACCAGAGAACGGCGATGCGGAGCAGGCGGCGGCATTCTATGAATCTGCGATTATCAATCTGCTTTCGGCCAGCATGAGCGCTGACCCCGAAGGTCTCCAGCGCTATTTTTCCCTGAGAACCGTGGCGGAGGAGCTGCTCCGTTCGTCCCTGAGCAGGGAGGGCATTCAAACCATTATCAGCGACCTCGATGAAAATCCGTTTATTCTTTCCGGCGAAATCGGCATTGAAGAAGTGGAACCGGTCCTATTGCAGATAAACGGGGACTTGCAGCGTCTGGCGGCATTGCAGAGCGAGCTGAGGGAGAGCGTTGAAGATCGATACGCCATCATTGCGTATTCCACCACCGGGAGCACCGACCGGGGAGCGACGCCGTATTTCTCCGACTATGTCAACGCGGGAATGTTCGCATCGATACTCAACATGCTTCTGCTGGCTGAAGAAGGGGCTTATGCGTTCCTTCAGCCACAGCCGGCGTTTCTCACACTGGGACTCGGACTGTTGATCGCGGTGTTGATTTCACTGCTGATACGGAAAAAACCGGTCCTGTTTTCCCTGAGCGTCGTGCTGGGGGCAATCCTGGCTTTGGCGGGGTTTCAGATCGTCGCGATCCGCTTTCTGGCATGGTATTTCGAACCCCTTACGCTCTTCTTTCCGCTGATTTTCAGCGGGCTGAGCATAATAATTCTGCAGTTCTTCGGGACCGAAGGAGAAAAGCGCTGGCTCTATCAGGCCTTCGGTCGATATATTTCCCAGGAATTTATCGACCTGCTGGTGGACCAGCCGGAAAAATTAAAGCTCGGCGGCGATGAGCGGGAGATATCGATGATGTTCACCGATATAAAGGATTTTTCGGGCCTGGCGCAGCTGCTGAATCCCACCGATCTGGTTTCTCTTCTGAATCTCTATTTTACCCGGATGTCCCAGATAATCCTCGATCACGGCGGAACCATCGACAAATACGAGGGGGATGCCATCGTGGCGTTTTTCGGCGCCCCGATCGAGAACGAGCGTCATGCCCAACAGGCGGTGGAAGCCGCCATCGAGATGCAGCTGGCCTACGAAGATATAAATCAGGAGATTCAGGCGCAATTCGGGATCAACCGCCCCATTCAGACCCGCATCGGCATTAATACCGGAACGGCCCTGGTGGGAAATCTCGGCACCGACCGGCGCATGGATTATACCGCCATGGGTCTCGCGGTAAACACCGCATCCCGGCTGGAGGGGGCCAACAAAATCCTTCAGACCGGCATCCTGGTAAGTCAGCGGACCTACGAGCAGCTTGACGAGAATATCGCGAGCCGTTTTATCGGTACGGTGAAGCTCCTCGGCATCGACGAAGCGGTGGCGTCCTATGAAGTCAGGGGCTTCGCCCGGCAAAGTAGCCAGAGCCGGCGGGAGGCCGACGGTTTCGTCAGCGAATCGGTACGGGCATTTCTCAATAACGATATTGACAAGGCCATGGGCGATATCCAGGCGGCTGCCATGCGCGAGCCGGGGGATCATCTGATTCGCGTCCTCAGCACCATGTTCCGGAAGTATCGCGACGGGGAAATAAGCCGGGTTTTCCCGCTGGCGATAAAGCTCAAGTGATCACTTCGCTTATTCCTCCGGGGAATGCGCGAATTACGTAGTTAAACTACGTAGATTTACCATCTTGCCGCCGCGGCGGAGTGCTTCCACAGTGAAGCATCACGCTTAAGGAGGCGGCAATGAAACGTTTATTGCTAATTGCCATTGCAGTTCTTCTGTTGGCCGGGGGGCTTTTCGCCCGGGGCGGCGCCGAGGCGCCGGCCACCTACAGCACCACCTACGCCACGGAAGTAAAAACCCTGAATTATTTCCTGCTCCTGGATACCACCGCCCTTCGGGTGGCGGCGAACACCATGGACGGGCTTGTTGAAAACGACCGCTACGGCCGGTTCGTTCCCTCCCTGGCCGAGAGCTGGGAGCACAACGAGGATTACAGCGTCTGGACCTTTACCCTGCGTCCCGGAGTCATGTGGGTCGATTCCACCGGCGCCGAGACCGAGTACGAGGTCACCGCCGACGACTTCGTCGAAGGCATGCGCTTTATCGCCGAACCCCAGAACGATATCCGCAACGTGGGCACCATCCGCAAACTCATCGAAGGCCTGAACGCCTACTACTGGGATCTGGTGGACATTGACGACGGGGTAGATATCGGGCTGACCCGTGAGGAAGTCCTCGGACGTTTCGACGATGCGGTCGGCGTGGAAGCCCTGGACCGTTATACGGTTCAGTACACCCTGACCGCTCCCACCCCGTATTTCCTGTCCTATCTGGTGACCGAGCTGTTCTATCCCCTGGAAAAGGATTTCCTCGACCGCGTGGGAACCGAGGATTTCGGTACCACCGCCGAGTCCCTGCTGTTCAACGGCGCATACTACCTGTCCGACTGGCAGCGGGACAAATCCATCACCCTCAGCGCCAATCCCAATTACTGGGACGCCGAAGCCATTAGCATCGACAGCATCAACATGCAGAAAGTGGCCGACGATGCCATTCGGGTGCAGATGTTCCAGCGCGGAGAGATATCCTCCACCAATCTTCAGGGCGATCAGGTTCGTGCCCTGCAGGATACCCGCTGGGAAGATTACATCTTCCTGTCCGAACGCAGCGCGGTGACCTTCTGGTTCGCCATGAACTTCACCAGCGAAAACAGCGAAAGCCGGGCGTTTATGAACAACCTTAACTTCCGCAAGGCCCTGTATCACGGCATCGACCGGGCGAAGCTGCTGGAACTCTACAATCCCTTCGAGCCCGAGCGCCTGTTGCGCAACACCGTTATTCCCGAAGAGGTGATCTACGACGAGAACGGCGTTGATTACACCGACTATCCGGCGCTGGCCGAGTTCAAGGCCGCCGATACATACGACCGCGATCTGGCCCGGGAATACTTCGACGCGGCGGTAGCCGAGCTGGTCGATGAAAACGGCAATATCCGCGGCGCCGAAGCTGGCACCGTAGACTGGCTGCCCATCGCCGAACTGGATCTGGATGCCCGGCTTCCGGTTCAAATCGTGTACGTCCACTCCACCGACTCCCCCGAGACCCGCCTTGCCCTGCTGCTGCAGGAAATGCTGCGGGAAGCCTTCGACGGCCAGGTGGAACTGGTC
>CAWZYW010000081.1:0-8338 GCA_963966255.1 uncultured Salinispira sp.
ATAATATATTCCACAAACGTGTTTTCCTGCACCTGGCCCTGGGTTATCAGCAGCAATTCAATACGGTAACGCCGACGGCTCCCTGACGGAGCACTGAGCAAAAGGGGTTCATCGGCGGACACCAACGGGCTGCTGTCATACCCCTCGACCCGGTACAGAATCGTTTCGTATTCAAGATCCGCCCGTATATCCACGGCGATGTCATCGCGATATGTTCCCGGAGCGGGAGTGAGCACAAACGGAGTTATGTCATCGGATTGAGCGAATAGCTGGGGAACCGATATCAGTGAGATTAACGCAATTAGCAGTGGTGTTCTGCTGAAGTTCATGACCGCTGTGCTCCCGATGATTATTCCGCGATTAATCCGCGGTATTCAGAGTTTTTAATATTTCCGCGACTTCGGGGTCCTCGGAGTAGTGGGTTTCGATTTCCTCTTCGGTAAGCCCCACCAGTTCGTGGCTGAGATAATGCACCCAGTTGTCGGATTCCTCGCTGTCGATTTCAAGTTTACGGCAATAATAGTCGGGATGAATGGGAAGATTATCCTCGCCGAAGCTGCGCAGCTTGTAATCGTGGACCGCTATCCTGATATCATCCCTGGGAACCCCGTTGGATTCGATTACCTCCACCAGGTAATTTATGGTCCTGCCAGAATCGAAAATATCATCCACGATAAGAACCTTGTCGCCGCTTCTGAGATGCTCAGGGGAATAGGTCCAGCCGTCGATGCGGATTTTCTGCTGGGAACGGATTCCCGTATAGGAGCGGGCCACCACCGCGGCGTAGAAAACCGGACGACGGTCGGATTTTACCACTTTGAAATATTCACTGATCACATTGCCGAGATAGGCGCCGCCGCGAAGGCTCACATAAATGACATCCGGGATAAAGCCTTCTTTGTGAATCTGATGGGCCAGCTTAATGGCGTTGTCCCTGATTTTCCGATAGCTGATAAATTCCTTCACGTAGCCCCCTGAATACGCGGTCTCCGGCATATAAAACACCGGAGACGCTCTATTCAATGATACTACAAAGGAACTTATTTATCGATAGTCACGGACAGTTCCACACCGTCTCTGAAGTAATCGAAACTGATTTCGTCCTCATCGGCATTGAGGGCGGAGAAAAAACTTTCAAGGCTGTTCACCGCGCGGCCGTTGACCCTGCGGATAACGTCACCGGGAGAAAGCCCTGCGGTTCCGGCGGGGGTCCGCGGCACTACCTGGCTGATGATCACGCCTCGCAGTGATGCGCCGTCCTCCAGCCGCCCCCGGATTTCATCGGTCAGGGGATATACCGCAAACCCCGGAAACAGGTCCCTCGACTGGCCGGCGATGACGTCTTCGGATTCCCGCGAGGTGATTTCCACATCCAGGGTCAGCTCGCGACCTGATCTGATCAGCACGAATTCAGCGGTTTCCCCGGCGAGAAGATCACCGACTTCGCGGACCAGATCATCGCTGCTGCGCAGATTTACGCCATTGATTGAAGTAATAAAGTCCCCGGGGAGAATGCCTGAGCGGCCGGCCGGGGAAGTCTGATAAACCGAGTTTACCAGGGCTCCGTTGGTTGAGCCGGTTTCCAGGCTATCAGCCATATCGTCATCGATGGAGATAATGCTCACACCAAGCCAGCCATACTGCACCACCCCGTCGCGGATAAAATCGTCGATGGCACGCTTCGAATTATTAATGGGAATCGAAAAACCGAGTCCGATGCTGCCGCCGGTCTGGGAACTGATCCAGGTGTTCACCCCGACCACCTCGCCGTAGATATTGACCAGGGCTCCGCCGGAATTACCCCGGTTAATCGCCGCATCGGTCTGGATGAAATCGCTGATGTTTCCTTCAGGTCCGCCGGTCCGTCCCACCGCCGAAACGATGCCAGCGGTTACCGTAGACTGGAAACCCAGGGGGCTGCCGATGGCGAGAACCCAGTCGCCGACCTGAAGGCTGTCGGAGTCGCCGAGGGTGGCGATGACGATATCCCGTTCCCGCGTATCGAATTCCACCAGGGCCAGGTCCCTGCGGTCGTCCTTGCCTACCAGGGAGGCGGTGTAACTGCGCCCGTCGTCGAGCCGCACCGTAATTTCCTGTGCTTCGCCGATGACATGGGCATTGGTGAGCACGTAATGGGTGTTCCCGTCCCGGCGCACCAGAATTCCCGATCCCAGGCCCTCGCTGCGGAATTCCCGCTCTTCATCATCCGAGCCCTCGGGATTAAAGAAAAAATCGAAGAAAGGATTGCCGCCGTTCCCTCCCGACGGGGCGTTGCGGACTTCAACCACGTCGATGCGAACCACGGCCGGAAGGGTCGATTGGACCACCTGCCGGAACGAATTCTGCATCTGCTCCAGATCCATCACCGCGGGGGCGCTGACCCGTACCGGAGCGCTTTCGCTGCTGGACGGCTCAGCGGAGCTGTTGCATGCCGCCATCAGGGCGATACCCAGAAAAACCAGAATGAATAGAAACCAGTGTCTTTTGAAATTCATAGCAACTCCTTATGCCTGCGCGGAAAAGATGTTAGACCGGGACTCCCGGAATGTGAGGATTTCCGTACGATCAGCCAGAATGGCTACGGTATGCTCGAAGTGAGCCGAAATGGATTGATCCTGGGTGACCACGGTCCACTCATCGTCGAGGACCCGAACCCCGTCGCCTCCCAGATTGATCATGGGCTCGATGGCGATAACCATCCCGGGCTTCAGCCGCGGATTGGGACCGGAACCGGGATAATTGGGTATGCTCGGTTCTTCGTGCACGTCCAGGCCCACCCCGTGACCGGAGTATTCCCGGACTATTCCGTAGCCCTCCCGCTTAGTATGGCTGTAAACCGCACGGGAGATGTCCTTTACCCGATTACCGACCACCGCAGCCTCAATGCCTTTGTAGAGGCTTTCTTCGGTCACCTTCAGCAGTCTCGTAACTTCGGCGGAGACCTCTCCCACGGGAAAGCTGTAGGCGCTGTCCGATATAAAGCCGTTCAGGTTGATACCGCAATCGATGGACATGACGTCGCCGGATTCAAGGGGACGATCGTCGGGGATCCCGTGTATCACTGCGTGGTTGACCGAGGTGCACAAGGTCGCGGGAAAGCCTCCGTACCCCAGGAAAGCCGGGGTTGCGCCGTGATCCGAAATAAACTCGTAGCACTTTCCGTCGAGTTGTTTCGGTGTCACACCGGCTTTGACTTCCGGTTCGATCATGTCGAACATGGCGGCCAGCAGCCGGCAGGATTCCCGTATGCCTTCGATCTGTTCACTGTTCTTAATCCGAATCATGTAATCCTCGCTGATAAAATACTTACTCGAAGGCTCAATTATCAAACATTTCTTTTATCCGCGGCACCAGAAGGTGGGTACTTCCGGCCGATTCGATTCGTTCGATATATAACGCGGCTTCCTCGGGCTCGTCGGCAAGCAGGTTGGCCAGGGCCGCATGAGCCCATATATCAAGAAGCCGGCGGTGATGGATATTCCCTGAACGCAGCGCCAGTCCGCCTGAATCCCGGAGAAGAATCTCCTCGGCCCGGATGAGTTGATCCCTGGCCCTGATGGGGAAGCGGTCCTCCAGATTGATCAGTGCGAGATTATACCAGCCATCGGCAAGACCGCTTTCGGCTGCCCTCTGGAAATTCACGGCGGCGCTCTCCCGCCGGCCGTATAGAATATCAAGATATCCCCGATACAGATCGAGACGGGCCTCACCCCCACTCCGGTAGCGGGCCAGGACTTGCCCGAGACCTTCCCGATCATCCTGGATTGCCAGCAGATACAGCAGAAGATCCCTGGCCCGATCATCATCGGGCATCGCATTGATGCGGTCATAGAGCGAGTCGGTCAGATCTATGATATCGGTGCGTCTTCCTCCGCGGATCTGGTCGCTCCGGTATCTTGACAACTCATCGAAAAAAGAAAGCAAGAATGATTCAGGAAAACGGCTTATATAGGGGGCGAACAGCGGCGGCCGATCCTCATGCATGCTTAAGGCAATTTCAGCCCGGGCGGAGATTTCGGGATCCCCTGCATGGTATTCGAGAGCTTCCGTGGCGATTTCGGCCACATTCCCTCCGCCACGGAAAGCAAGGGCTTCGGGGAATATCATCAAATTGGTCAGGCTGATTCCCGCACCGGCGGGATTTCGGGTGGCAGCCTGGCTGTGAATGATATACGCCCTCTCCGGCTCACCGCCGTAAAAATACAAATCCGCCAGACTCTCCAGATTGGACGTCTGAAGACCCAGATCGGGGGGCAGTAGGGATGATATGCTGTCCACGCCGTCGTAACGGCCCGCATCGTAGGCCAGGCGGAGAAGGATCAGCGCGTCGGCATTGCCCCGCAGTTCATCCCGTCGGGCTATCAGTATCTCATAGGCTTCATCGATCCGTCCCAGCGCGGCGAGCATCACCGCTCCGTTGACAAAATAGCGGTAATCACCGGTTAACTGACCCGCCTCGAACATGGCGAAGGGATCCGCCATGGCCTGGGGCGTCAGGGGAACCGAAATGCCCTCCAGCAAGCCGTCAAGCCCTTCGGTCTCCAGAGTCCTGCCTCCCAGCAGATACGCCTCGACTTTCAGGGAACGGAACTGTCTGGACTCGAGGCCTTCGGCGACCCTCGCCGCCTCCAGCAACTCTCCCCGGTCGATCAGGCCGTCGACCTGCAGGGCTCTCAAATTTTCATTGCCGGGGTATCCGGCGAAGCCGAGGTTCACCGCGCGGGAAAAGAGGCTGTCATCCAGGCCGAGGGATTGGAGAAGCCGGCCCCGGGCAGCCAGCATGAGGAAATCCCGGGGGGAGTCGGCATTGGCGAAAAGGGAGGAAAGCCGGGCTTCGGCCTCCGCCGGGCGCCCCTCGCTGATCAATACGTCGGCACGGCGGATTCCCCGCTGGAAATTGATGTTATTGCGAATGGCAGATAATTGGGAAATGATGAGAATCGCGATGGCGGCGGATACGAGAAGGGATGCGATAATTATTACCGCTCGGTTGCTCCGAATTATCTCCGCTGCCCGTGACATCGACCCTCCGGCTTATTTTCCGTGTATGGCGTCCAGGACCCCATTGATAATCTTATAGGTCTGCTGGGATCCGAATTCCTTGGCAATCTCGATTGCTTCGTTAATGGCTATCTGCCGGGGCGTATCTGTGGTATGCAGCAGCTCGAAGGCACCCAGGCGCATTATGGCGAGATCGACCTTGTTCAATCGCCCGAATTCCCAATGCTCCAGGAGCGCCTTTATTTCAGCGTCGCTGTTTTCCAGATGTTCGACGATTCCATGAAGCAGTAAACGGGCAAACAGCAACCGGTCGTCCCGATCTTCTCCCTGATACTCATACCAGGGAAAGTCCATGATAGAGCCCATATCCTGCTGATTGAATTCCTGACTGTAGAGGGCCTGAACCACCAGTACCCGGCTTTTCCTTCGGGATAAATTCATTCGGGCTTACCAGGGAAGATTATTGTCGAAAATCCGGATATCCGCCTCATCCCTGAGATCCGCCGAGATTTCCTCAACGGCTTCTATCAGCGCCTGCTGCTGTTTGTTGCTGCGTATGAAGCTGATGATATTCTGACGGACCGTCACGCTCTGTCCGGGAAGCAGGGGATCGCTGAGTTCCAGGAGCCGCGGTCGCCGCCGGTCGTTGATCCGTACGATGTGCAGGCCGGCGCTGGATTCCATAACGCCTGAAATATCGCCCTCGGCCATGGCCAGGACCTGTTGAACGAAGCTCTGACCGAGCTGTTGGATTGCGCTCTGATCGCCACTGATAACGTATCCCAGTTCACCTCCGGTGAACGCGGTATCGTCAAGGCTTTCCCTGACCAGGGTGTCGAATTCGCTGCTGCCGCCGTTGCGAACCCGGCGGGCGAATGCGTCCATCCGGGTCCGGGCGGCCAGCAGATCTTCCGAACTCAATCCCCGTGTCGGGATAAAAATATGCGAGACGCCGCTCATGGCCGGGCTGAGAAAGTTTTGGGCGTTTTCCTCATACACCGCGATTATTTCCGCCTCGGTGGGCTGCGGGATATTCTGGCCCAGATTGGGGCGGGCGAACTGGATATATTTTTCCTGGAGGATGCGGTCTTCAATCTGGGAAAGATAATCATCCCAGCTTAATCCGGTCTGCTGCTCGATAAGCTGGCGGTACTGGGCATCGCTCACCTGGACACCCAGGCTCGCCTTCTGCTGCTGGATAACATTCTGGATCTCGAGATCGGAAGCCTGAAGATTGGCCCGGCGAGCCGCCTGACTGAACAGCAGAATATCAATTCGCGAATCGAGGACATCTCGTTTCTGATCGGCGCTGAGGGTACGCCCCAGCTGGGCTTCAAGAAGGGAAATCTGTTCGATAAGTTCGCGCTCATAGACCACTTCGGTTTCCGTCAGGCGGACGGTAGCCAGGGTTTTGTCCAGGAGCTGCGCGCTGAGCGAAGCGAGTAATAACATCAAAAAGGCTGCGGTGAGGACAATTCGACGGGTGATATTCTTCATTCGGTAATCCTTGTTTAGGCGTTGAACGCGCTTTGTTGTAGCTGCTTCTCCAGGCTGGCCAGTCCGGGGATCTTCGGATTCAATGATCTGGCTTCCTGCAGAAAAAACCTGGCTCTTTTTATGTCATGAGCGTTCAGGTACAGCTCGGATAATTTTTTCATATAACCGCTGCGGTCCCGCTTGTCCAGCGGCAGCCGGGCGATCTGTAGTACAAAATCAATGTGGCTTTCCAAGGTTACACGCCGATTCATTTTGTTCAGGAGAAGATGACGCATCCTGTCCAGAACTTCGCGAAAAAAATGTTTGAAATACGGCCGTTCCATTTCGAATTCTATCAAAGTTTTCAGCAAATTAAACGCCCCGACGAAGTTTTCCCTTGATTCGTATTCCTCCGCGATGAGAAATGCGCAATCCATGAAATCTTCCCGGTCGAGGTGCCGGCTCAAATCAAAACCCTTCTCATGTACCAGGGAATCGTACAGATCGATTGCCTCGCGCTCGTGGGCATGGAGTAAATCGAAAAAAATAAGCTTCCCGGCGGAATCGGGATCGGAAAGCTGTTCCTCCAGGAACTCGCGATAATCGAAACCGCCTTCGGGAAACGCCTGACGATATCGCAGGTCGTATTCTTCCCGCAGTTCGGGGTTGATCAGGGTCTCGTATGCACCTAAAAGTTCCCGCATGGCCGCCAGGGTCTCTGGGGTATCCCGGTTGGTATCCGGGTGGATTTCCTTGGCCCTCAGACGGAAGGCTTTCTTTATTTCCTCCGGGAGGGCATCCGGGGATACGTGAAGAGTCTCGTAGTAATCCGGGAGGCCGTTGGCGTATTTCATCAGTCGATGGCGAGCTTCTTTCCGATTTCCCGGGCGACCGCTTCGTCGCTGATGATGTCGGAAAACTTCATAAACATCCCTTCGCCCTCCATGGCGCTCATGAGATTCGTCAGGGACTTCCCTCCCAGAATAGTACGGGGGAGGATAAAGGCGAAACAGCGCTTACCCGCCACCATACCGGCATTTTTCAGATAGCGATTCACCAAGTCGGGAAGCTTCGAAGAGAAAAAGGAGGAAAACTGCACCCCCACCGCCACATACTGGTATACGCTGAGTTTGGAGTTTACATCCATGGCGGCATCGATGATGTCCACTTGATGCCCCTGGGACTCGATACCCTGAGCCAGGGCCTTGCTGATTTTCGCTATTTTTTCCCGATTTCCGGAAGGGAAATAAACGACGGCTACTCTCATGATGCCTCCATGTAGTTCAGGTTGAGAAAAGTATAACCAAAAGGTGGGCGTTGTATACAGTAAAAACGGGCTCCGATCCGGAGCCCGAGGGAATTATTCGCTTTCTTCGGCGTTGCCGGTTTCGACCCACCACTGGACGGTGGCGCCTTCCCGCTCTGCCTGTCGTGCGGCGGCTTCAAGATCTGAGCCGGTGTCGCTGCGGTTAGCCCATGCCAGGCCAAGGCTGCTGAGAAGGAAGATAACTCCGAGTACCGTGGTGGTCCGGGTGAGAAAATTACCTTTGCGGTTCCCGATCTGGCCGGACATGCCGCCCCCGCCGAAAATTCCGCCGATACCTTCTCCCTGCTCGTCCTGAATGAGGACCACCAGAAGCAGGAGAACCGCGGAAATCGCGAAGATCACCAGAAGCAAAATTGATAGTGCTGCCATATTCGTTCCTTACATGTAAAAAAATAAGCGCCACCGCCGCTCGGCGGCAGTGGCGGGGATGCGGTTGGGCAAGGGGTATTTCTAATTAAAATTTTTGTTGGGTGTCAAATGCTCTTCCTTTAGGGGTTGGGCGCCCCCCCAAACGCCCGCCTGGTTGTCCATCTC
>CAWZYW010000082.1:0-8298 GCA_963966255.1 uncultured Salinispira sp.
GTCGGATATGGATGTGGTGGATCACTTTCTTCCCATAGCGGAAGAGAGCGCATACGTAGACGGTCAGCTCATGGGCCTGCCGGTATCCATTGAGGGCTACGGCTACATTTACAACCGGGACCTGTTCGCCCAGGCGGGCATCGATGAGGTTCCCAGCACATTCTCCGAGCTCAGCGACGCGGTCGATAAGCTGCAGGCCGCCGGTATAACCCCCTTCGTTTCCGGTTACGGAACCTGGTGGGTCATCGGCATGCATCAGCTCAATGTCCCGTTCGCGATTCAGAATGATCCCATGGCATTTATGGAAGGCCTGAATGACGGAAGCAGCCGCATGGTGGGCAACCAGTACTTCCAGGATCTTGAGCGGCTCATCAATCTGGTGGTAGAAAATACCGACGGCGACCCCCTTGCCCAGGATCACAATATGCAGGTATCCCTGTTCGCCGCAGGCCAAGGCGCCATGATCCAGCAGGGTAACTGGAAAGAAGCGGCGATTCTCGATGCGAATCCAGATATGGATATGGGCCTGGTGCCCCTGGCTCTCACCGATGATGCAGGCCGCAGCGGGGGAATCCCCGTGGGAATTCCCTGGTATTTCGTGGTAACCGAGGATTCCGAAGTAAACGCCGAGGCCCGGATTTTCCTGAACTGGCTATTGAACGAGCCGGAAGGTCAGAACGAGCTGGCAATTACGCTGAACTCCATTCCTGCGTACGATCACTTCGATGCTGAGTTCGCCGGCGGAATCAGCAACGATATTCTGGCGTACTCGCTGGAAGGGAAAACAATACCGTGGGTGTTCGGTCGCTTCCCCCAGGGCTATACCCAGTCTGCAGCTGAGTTCTTTCAGGAATTCGTCGCAGGCCGCGTCAGCTACGAAGATACGCTGATCAGGCTTGAGAACGAGTGGCAGTCCCTGGCGGATTAATCCAGTATTTCCGTTTTTTCCCGGCGGCGCGTATCGCCGCCGGGTTTACTTGGAGGTTCGATTGTTTACCACCATGAAAAATCGCCTGTTGAACAGCTTCGGATTGTATACCGCGTTCCCCTTCGCGATCTTCCTGCTCTTTATGATCGTCCCGTTTCTATTCGGGGGTTACTATTCCCTCACTGAGTGGAATGGCATTTCCCGGGACCTCGAGTTCGTCGGTCTGAGAAACTTCATTGAGGTCATTGCCCAGGATGAGGGCTTCATCGAATCCACGGTATTCACGTTTCAGTTCACCCTCGTCTCATGTATCCTGGTGAATTTTCTCGGTCTGATGTACGCCGTCACCTTCCACAAAAGCACCCGATGGAATTCCCTGATTCGGGTCATACTGGTGCTGCCGAATGTGATCGGCGGAATTATTCTCGGTTTTGTCTGGCGATTTATCTTTGCCCAGGCCCTGCCGGCACTGGAAGGGGTGTTCGCAAACATATCATGGTTCGGACAGCCGAATACTGCTTTCTGGGCCATTGTCATCGTCTTCGTCTGGCAGCAGGCAGGATATGTCATGCTGATATACATCGCATCAATGAACAGCGTAAACGAGCATTTGTATGAAGCCGCCACCATCGACGGGGCGAATGGATGGCAGCAGTTCACCCGCATCACTCTGCCGCTGATCGTCCCGGCCTTCACGGTGAGCATTTTTATCATCCTTGCCAATTCGTTCAAAATCTTCGGACTGGTGTACTCCCTCACCGGTGGCGGGCCCTTCGGCTCCACCGAATCCCTGGCAATCAATATATATAACGAGGCATTCGTATACGGAAATTACGGCGTCGGATCGGCGAAAGCGGTGATTTTCTTCACATTCGTGGCAATCCTTTCATTCTTGCAGGTCCGATTCACCCAGAAACGGGAGGTGAAACTGTGAGCAATACGATGATAAGCAGCAGCTTGATAATTCGGATTCTGTTTTACCTCATCACCGTCATGCTGGCCCTGGTGATTTTATCTCCCTTTTATTTCGTTCTCACCAACTCGGTGAAATCCTATAGCGAGATCATCCTCGATGCCTCGGCCATGCCCGAATCTCTGAATTTGTCCAATTACCGGGAAGGTATAGAACGAGTCCGTTTCGGACAGGTCTTCCTGAATTCCCTGGTGGTGACCGTACTCGGCATTGGCGGTATGGCGGTCTTCGGGTCAATGGCCGCCTGGAAGCTGGCCCGGGTGAGGAGCCGGGTAAGCGGCATTATGTACGCGAGCTATATAATCGCCATGGTTATACCCTTCCAGGCAATTATGATACCCCTGGTGGTCGTGGCAAACCGATTCAATATGCTGAATCCGATGGGGCTTTCGGTACTGTACTGGGCCTTCGGTATGCCCTTGACGGTGTTTCTCTATCGCGGCTATTTCAATTACGTGCCGATAGAATTCGATGAGAGCGCCATGCTCGACGGCTGCAATGATTTTCAGCTCTTCTGGCGGATTCTCTTCCCCCAGCTCAAAACCATGACCACCACCGTGATGATCCTGCAGAGTCTATGGGTATGGAACGACTTCCTTCTTCCCCTGTTGATCCTGCAGCACGAGCGGGATTTCTACACCATCCCCCTGGGCATCAACAGCTTTTTCGGGGTGTACAAAGCTCAATGGGACATGGCCCTGCCGATACTGGTGCTGGGCATGATACCCCTGATCGCGTTCTTTCTGAGCGCACAGAAGTACATCGTGCAGTCCATCGCTTCTTCCGGTCTGAAAGGCTGACGCGGTATACGGCAAGAACTCTGAGGATTTCTATATGCGTAATCTCTACTGGGGTGAAACCCATGACAATACTTATCAGGCTCCTGATCCGGAATTTTCCATAGAAGGGCATCTGGCCGCTGCGGCTTCCCACCTGGACTTCTATACCGCGGCGTACTATCCGTACACATCGCCGGCATTTAAGAAGGGCGGTCACCCGTCGGAAGATAAGGGACGACAGCCGCTGAATGTTGAGCGCTGGAAGGATGACGACATCATCGCCGAGGAATGGGATGAGCTAAAACGGGCGATCCGCGCCTGCCATGCCCCCGGAGACTTCGTTGCTTTTGCCGGCTATGAGTGGCAGGGTGATGGGACCTGGGGTGATCACAACGTGTTTTTCAACTCCGATGATCCCCCGCTGTTCCGCGAAGACACTCTGGCCGGGCTCTATTCGGCAATGCGGCAATCCGCACCGGGGGCGGCGTTTGCCATTCCCCACCACACCGCATATATCCGGGGATTCAGGGGGAAGAATTGGGAGGTGCAGGATGACGGACTTTCACCCTTCGCAGAACTGTTCTCAATCCACGGCAGTTCCGAAGGCGCTGCTTTTGGTGCCGGGCTGCGCAGCAACCCTTTCCTCGGACCCGATGCGGAAGTCGGCAGCATAAGCTCAGCCCTCTTATCCGGGAGGCGGATCGGCATCGTGGGTTCAACCGACAACTGGGGCCCCCTGCCGGGGGTCTACGGCCAGGGTCTGGCGGGGGTCTGGGCCGATGAGCTCAGCCGCGAAGGGCTATGGGAAGCCTTCGCCGCCCGAAGGGTATACGGAGTCACCGGCGACCGTATCCGACTGCACGTCGATGCCGACGGCAGCCCGATGGGTTCGGTGATTCCAGCCGGGAGCGAATCACCCCGGATGCGTATGTCAGTGGAGGCCCTGGGAACCATCGACTATATCGACGTTATCCGTGATGAAAAACTCATTGGTCGCTACAGTCCGCTGGCTGATGCTGCGGCCGCTACCCGGGGCTTTTCCATTCAATCCGACGGCGCAGGAGACGCCGGCGCTGCCCCGAATGGCGGAAATTTTGACGGTGACGACTTCCAAATCCGCCTGGAGTACGGGTGGGGACCACCGGCCAACGTCATCGAGCTGGATGCCCGTCATTGGTCCGGCGCGGTGAAATGCTCTGGCGGTGCCAGCATCCAGGCGGTGAGTCCGTGCTTTATCAGCCCGGGTCAGCGGTTTATTTTCGCCGGACCTGGCAGTACCGAATTTACGTTTTCAGGTCCGACGGGTCAGGATACGGTTAACCGGCAAGTCCAGAATGCCTATGTCCTGAGGGTCAAAGGTCCCCGGTCCGGGGTGATTGAATTCGAAATAGACGGAATGCGCCACCGGGCCAGCCTGGAAGATCTGCACCGCTCCGACTCAGTGCTATGGGACCGGGAGTCTTCCGCGCAGATGATCCGACGCGAGTTTTCCGTGGACGTGGACAAGCTCTATCGAAAAGACGTGCATTTCGGCATGGCCTACAAGGCGAAGATTCACCGGGCGGTCGGCTCATCCGGGTTCAGGAAGGAACTGACATGGCGGGATCAGCTTTGGGATTCCAGACCGCATCACTACCGGGTCAGAGTCCGTCAGATCAACGGGCAGATGGCCTGGTCCAGCCCGATCTGGGTGGAATGATCTTCAGTCGGGGAACGCCTGCAAACTGCTCCATTTGTTATCTCCCGAGCGATATGTGATGCGATAGCTGCTGTTCGTCAGGTCGGCTTCCAGACGGGCCTCGGACGCACCATCGGCGGAGCTTTGTGTAATCTCGAGGCCGTTACCGGTCGGTCGGGCTTCTATCCTGGCTCCCGTTCCGAAGGCCGGAAAGCGGTTGCGGAATTTGATCATCTCCAGCTGCCGGACGACCACGGGCAGGCCGATGCGTTCTTCGATGACCGAAGCTTCGAGATTGGTCCGGTTGATTTCCTTGTGCCCGCCGGAGTCAGCGGCGGCGTAGTCATTGCTTCCGGCGAAGAGGTCCAGATACCAGACCAGGGGAACTCCGGGCATAAACAGCTGCAGGGCCCGGGCCAGGAGAAATTTCCGGTCATCTTCGCCGAACGCGCTGTAGAAGGTGGCGTTTACCTGGTAATAGGCGATTTTTTTCCCGTCCGGCCCGTAGAGATCCTTGAGCCGGCCTCCACGGCTGGTAATGGTGTCGATGAGTTCATCAATCTGCGTATCTTCCAGCAATCCCTTCACGTCGAGTACCGGGATTCCGTCGTGGCAGCCGAGCATGTTTACGCACTGATAGCCTTCATCGAGAATTTCCCCGATCCAGCGCAGCAGGGGGCCGGCATCGCCGGTTTCTATGCTGTGGATTGCCAGTGCCGGGAAGAAGAAGTCGTAGATGGGATATTCACGCTTCGCCAGTTCCCGGTGAATACCGTCGCTGTGGGCCGCGTGGATTTCCGGCAGAAGCAGCAGATCCCTGTCCCGGGCCATCTGCCGCAGGCGGTCGAGGTATTGCCAGGTCCCCGGCTCGTTAAAGAAATTGCTCATCCCGGGCTCTTTGTGCAGGTACGCGAAGGCATCCAGCCGGACGATGTCAGCGCCGTATGCCTTGAATTTATCCAGGGTCTCGGCATAAAAGTCCCATACCCGCGGGGATTCACCGTTCAAGTCCATCTGCCCAAGGTAGCGCGGCCCCTTGGCCCCTTCTTCCACCGACTGATAGAAGGTATTCCAGTACCAGCGCGAGCTGCCGTCGGGGAAGGGGAGTTTTAGTACCGGAAGCCCGGGCTTGCGCATAAACAGCTTGTTTAAGTCTTCATCCCGGGGGATGAGCAGGCCTTCCTCATTTTTCTCACCCCGGCCTTCCCAGAACTCGTTCCAGTCGATGAAAAAATCCCGGTATTCCGATTCATCGCCCCGGGCCAGGAGATCCTGGAACTGGGGCGAACCCACCGATAAGTGGTTCAGGACAAAATCCAGGAACAGACCTATGTTCATCCCCCGGAGTGAAGCCAGATCTTCCGCTTTGGCCAGTTCGGGATTGATGTCATAGGAAATCACCGAAAAACCCCGGTCCAAATCCGATTGGAACATTGTGGGGAGTATGTAAAACAGCGAGAACGCCCCGCGCATTTCTTCGCGGTCAAGAAGCGCTACGATATCGCCTAATCGACCCCCCAGGCTGTCGGGGTACGCATTGAACATAACTCCTTCAATGCTTTTCATGTCGCCTCCCGCCGGCTTCCAGCCAGGTCTTCGTATTTCAGGATATCCGCTGACTTGCTGACGATCAGCGCCGCGCCGGCGGCCTGGGACAGCAGTTTTTGCTGTTCGATTTCAAGGACCAGTTTCACGAACGGGCTGTCTACGCCCTTGTCACGGGCCCTGGCCCGCCGGTGTTCCAGGGTTTCCTCCGGGCTGCTGTAAAGGAGCACCGGATAATCCACCCCGTGCAGCCGCTCATTATTCCCGTGGGTCCATTCGAGAATCATGATCGGTACGTCGGAAACGTCGAATCGCTCGAACCACAGTTCTTCCGGGGTTCGCCCCATCTTTTTCAAGCTGATGTTCTGTTCACCCCTCTTGAACTGATGGATGATATCGTTGAGCAGGCCGAAGTCAATTTCCCCTTCGGTTCCCAGATACTCCTCCAACCCCTTTCGTCCCGCCTCCTGATATGTCTCCAGGAAGGGATAGGTGTTTTGTGATTCCCGGGCACTGTCCTCCCCGCGCTCCCACAGGGCTCTCAGTTGATTGGTCCATCGTTGGTGGAAATCGCTTCGTCTCGCCAGGGCCAAAAGCCCGTGATAGCGATAGCGGCTCTCCCGCTCACGATCGTTTTCCGCGGGGATTCGATAGGGGTAATTGTCTCCAGAAACCAGAAAGGCCGGCAGGCCTTCCCCGCGAAAGCGTTCGGCCAGGAGATAGCCCACTTCAGACTTCCCCACGCCTGAACCGCCGAAGACCGAAATCACGAATTTTTCCTGTCCCGATCGACGAAACGCCTCGATGGCCCTGGGGAAAATCGTCTCGCTCCGCTCCCGGTGGGAATCACCGATGTGCAGTACATCTCCCGGCATGTTGCCGCTCAGACTCGCTTCACCCATATCATCTCCCTCCGAAACCAGCTGCGGAAGACCGCTTTGGTACCGTCCTTACTATCATAGTTCGTCGCGGAATAATCTTCGAATCAGATCGCGAACAGTCCCTCATTGAATATCGTATCCGTGATGGAAGCGTCAATCGCGCGCGTTTTTTTAAACCGGTTTATGCAGGATTTTTTTTTGCTGTGCCCCGAAAACGGCTGATATGCATGGCGTATCCAGAATCGCCGGCGAT
Organism: uncultured Salinispira sp.; assembly: GCA_963966255.1. Classification (GTDB taxonomy): domain Bacteria; phylum Spirochaetota; class Spirochaetia; order DSM-27196; family Salinispiraceae; genus Salinispira. The sequence continues at coordinate 7,038 of CAWZYW010000082.1, forward strand.
TACCCGCACGGATAGTTGCCATCGGGGGCTTGCGGGGCAGGGGGAGGAGCACTATCATTCTATTCAGATGAATAGGAAGGAAGACCTCAGCGACAGCGAATTGCAGCAGTTGATCACACCGTTCAGTGAGCGGCTGCTGGAGCTCTGTTCGCTATCGCGAAGACCCGAAATGGCCGAAGCGATCCGGACGCCGCTGTACGTCGGCAAGGTCCTGTCCTACAGTACCCGGCTGGAGGAGTTCATCGACTTCTGCGGCGCGAAACACAATCAGCACTGGTTCCCATTTCGCGAATGCGTGGCCGCTATCAAACTGTTTTCCAATGTATCCTACATCGTCATGCATATCCGATCGGCATGTCCCCATTACTCGCTACTGGAAAACATCAGCAGTTTCCTCGAGGAGACTGATGAACAGCTCGACATCCTGCGCAATGCCTGGCTCGCTTCCCTTGATCAACTTTCGCGACTGGGAGAACTTCACCGGCTCAGGGTTGGCGATGATTACCAGCAACCTGATTTTACCGTGCGTCTGCCGGAAACCAAGCTTCCGGGAGATCTGGATAAGATCGCGGTGAGCGAACCGGAAGCGGTGGTGGTGAATATGGCTACGTCATTCCTCAACCTGTTCACCGAAACCGAGATATTGAATCTGTGCGACGAAGATCCCGATACCTATCCGGCCTACATCCCGGATCAAATCGACGAAACCAGCCTGCGAAATCTGGAGGTGCAATTTCATAATCTCCAGAGTGTGTACGATACGCGCCTGGCCTCATCGAATATCGAATCGGTGGATTCCCGCCTGCCCCTGATCAGAGGGCACGCATCCATCATCTTTCATTTACTGGAAGCGGCCACCCATCTTATCCATTACTACGAGCGGCACATGGCTGGATGCATCGCCGTGGACGACGGGGTGTTCTGCCCGATATCTCCCCGGGATATTCTTGGGGTGGTTTTTCGGTACTGCCTGAAGTACGCCGATGATTTCCTGTCGTCGAGCATATCCCTGTGCCGCGAGGTAATCGCCAGCTATGCCGAACAGGGCGAAATCGAGGTTCCGGTTCCCCGATACCGGGGATTTCATGTCCGGCCGTCCACCCTGGTGGCGAAAATCGTCCAGCACTATGGCAGCAGCGTTATGCTTTCCCTGGATGACATGGAGATCAATGCCGGCCAGCCGCTTGAGCTGTTCCGGGTGAATGAAAAAATCAACGCTCAGAAACGCAAGAGCGTCGCCGGGGTGGTGTGCAACCTGGAT
>CAWZYW010000083.1:0-8266 GCA_963966255.1 uncultured Salinispira sp.
AGATGTGTATAAGAGACAGGTTGAGGAAGGCATCACCCCCGATCTGCTGGAAGGCTCACTTCGCCGCTTCGAATTCCGCAGTCGGGAGATCAAGGGCGGAGGGCCCTTCGGTCTCCGCCTGCTTTCCCGGAGCATGCGGGCATGGCTTCACGGACGCAGCCCCCGGCACAGCATGGATTTCGCTCCGGTGCTGGCCTCGTTGAAAGAACGGATCGCCGGCGACGGGAATTACCTCACCGGCCTGATCCGCAGTCTGCTCATCGATAACCCCCATCGCAGCCGGGTTACCATGGTCCCCGATGCGAATCAGAACGCCCGGGACGACCGTGCAGAATCCGACATGGTCAGTGAGAAGCTCAAAGCCCTGGGTGAAAGCGCGACGGACACCGTAGCCGAATGGACCGATTCGTTCGCCGCCTTCCAGGCGGAACCCGACCGACCCGAGGATCTGGCCAAACTGCCGTTCCTCTCGGTGGAGGATATACCCTCGGAAATCCGGACCATCCCGAATATCCGCGAGGACCTGGAACGGGGGACGGTGCTCTATCATCACGATGTCTTCACCAACGGCATCAGTTACCTTGATTTCGGCTTTGATATCTCCGCCCTCGATCAAGAACATCAGCTGTTCCTGCCCCTGCTGACCCATATGCTTCCCCAGGTCGGAAGCGCCGAGCGGAATTACGAGGACATGAATCTCCAGTGGGGATTAAAAACCGGCGGTTTCTCGGTGTACGGGGAGAACTCATCGACTATCGACGGACGGCACCTGCAGCATTGCTATCTGCGATTGAAAACCCTGGATGATATGGCCGGCGAGGGGATCGCCCTGGTCGGCGAAGTTCTTTCGGCTCCCGACTTTGATGATCACAACTACCTATGGGAACTGTTCAGCGAGTATCGAAACGATCTTCGTTCCGGCATCATTCCCTCGGGGACGAACTATGCCGCCGTACGCGCGACCCGGGGGCTCAACGAGCGGGCCCGGGTCGACGATCTGTGGCGGGGAGTGGAGCAGCAGCGTTTTATTGAAGAGCTCTATGCCTGGGCCGGCAGGAACCGGGGTGAAGCGCTGGAGTTTCTTGCTCATCGGTTAAAAGAACTCTCAGCCTGGGTATTCAGTTCCGATGCGCTTATTCTGAATGTGACTGCGGAAGCGAATCAGGCCAATCTGCTGCGGGGCCTGCTGGAAGGTTTTGCGTCTGGCCTTGGGATTCGGGGCGAAGCCGGACTTGATCCCGATTTGGTGAGGCGCGCTCTCGGCCAGACCGCGGCGAACCTCGGCGAAGCTCCGGCGTTGCGGGAGGGGATCGAACACAGCTCCAAGGTGAATTTCACCGCCATGGCGCTGCGTGCTTCGCATTTGAGCAGCCGGGGACAGGTTGCCGAACTGGTGCTCGCCCATATCCTGCGTACCGGTTTGCTCTGGGAGAAGATCCGCATGGAAGGCGGAGCGTACGGCGCCTTTGCGGTTCCCGACGGTCTCTCCGACCTGTTTGTATTCGGCAGTTACCGGGATCCGAATATCACCGAGAGCTGGCAGGCATATGTCGAGAGTCTGCAGATCCTCTCCGACGGCGCTCTGGACCAGCAGACCCTGGACCTGGCGAAAATCGCCATCGCCGGAAGGGAACTTCGGCCCATGTCCCCGGCGGAGCAGGGCCTGGTGAGCTTTAAACGGGTGAAGTACGGCATCAGCGATGAGTTGCGGACCCTCCGGCGGGGATGGCTTATCGAATGTCGCCTGGAGGAGGTGGCCTCAGCGGCGAAGCGGCTGCTTTCGGCGGTGGAAGACGCCCGCTACGCCGTTCTGGGCGATCCCAAAGCCATTGAAAATCTCGCTCATGAGTATCCGGAACTCAGGCGGACGGTGATGAGGTAAAAAGGCTCATGCCCCGGCCTTTCCGGGTCGATGTTTTAACAGGGACCTCAGATCCTTACGGGAGTATAGATGTGAAAAGCAGAATGAGCCGAATATTCACTGCGCTGCTGCTACTGGCGCTTATCGCCGGCGCTGTGAGCGCCCAGGAAACCAGCGAGCCGGATCCCCGGATGGTGGCCGTCGGATCCCTGTCGGCGTCCAACCTGTACCTCAGTTACCTGGTGCTCGGCACTGTAGCGGACGGGTATAAAACCGGCAGCTATAATGAAGTGGAAACCCGGAGCATCGCTCTGGAAACCATGTTTCTCAACGGCAACATAACGGACGCCCTTGCAGATATGATCGAGGCGGACATCATCGATCCTGCCGAGAGCGAAGTTGTGAACGAAATGATTCGAAGCTACGTGGTACTGGATAACATGGCCAGGGCCCTGATCAGCTTTGTTGAAAATGAGGACGACAACGGCGAGCTGTATCAGGCTATCCGCATGGAAGCCTGGAACAGGATTTCCGATTTACTCGATCTGGAATAATCCGGGTCCTGCTCAGCTCGTAGCCTGAATGGTCAGAAGCAGGCTGTACACGCCACCTTCCCCGAGAAAGGAAAAATCGACCACCACCTGCCCATGGGGAGTTCTCCACTGGGCTTCTCTCACCTTGTAGCCGTTATGCGCCTGGTTGATCGGGTTGATGTACTCGCTGTACCCCCGGTCTTCACGCCACGGGGTGCCGTAGCGTCCGGTATAGCGATCGATGATTTCTCCGGCAGCCTGGTAGGTCCGGTTGAAGCTTTCTTCAGAGATTTCCGTCTGATGGGCGTTGAATATGTACCAGCTCAGTACGCCGTCGTGGAAGGCATAAATCCATTTGCCGCTGATGCCGAATTCCCGGCTTGTGCGGGCATAGCGGCCGGTTCCCTCTTCCCGGGCGCCGGGATACATGCTCAGAAATGCCTGTTCGCTCATCCCGATGCTCAGTTCTCCGACGCTTACATCGCCGGATTCCATTGATGCGCCGGCATCCATACCGCAGGCGCTCAGGGAGAGAAGCAATATTATTAGTCCGATGATGCGTCCGGGTATTAAACGAGTATAAGTGGAATTGTCCCGGGCAACGGGTTTGTCAGCGTTATGGATCATGAGAATCTGTTATTTCCTGATTTGAGAATAATTTAGAGATATCATACAAAGCTTGTTTTAGTCAAGAAAATTCAAAGTTCCGCCGAAGCCCGGTTTTCCGGGGTGTGGCTAAAGCTGCTCAAGCAGCTTCTGTATACTCAGAGGCGCACAACCTTCATAGTGATTATTCACGTTGATTATGGTCTCGATGCCCCGGTTCTGCAACGCATGAACGGTTTCCACGATTTTCGGTATCTCATTGTCCATGGGCCGGATGATCCGGCTCCAGCGCTTGCCGCTGAGACGGTCCATTTCCTGGCGATCGGGGCCGTGAAGACGGATCACCACGGGGGCCGAAGTTCCGATCACCTCCGCATAGCGGGCTACGGTCTGGTACACCGGCGGCATGTAATAGCCGTGCAGCAGCACCGGCGAGATGCCGTAGCGGGAAAGCAGAAAGAAGAAATCCCGGCTGTAGTACTGGGGGTTGCGGATTTCCACTCCGAACCAGGGCGGGGTGTTTTTACGGACCTCCTCGGGGAGGGACGACAGGAAATCCTCCAGGACCGTCAAGAACGCATTGCGATCACTCATCTTCTGTTTGTTGAGATATTCGAACTGAAGCATCAGTACCCTGGTCTTGGGCAGAATGGTCTCCAATCTGCGAAGTACTTCTTCCAGGAATTCCCGGTCGAGAAAGTGTGGATTTATCTTCAAACCCTGTTCCTTTCCCCTGAAATGGGTCAGGCTCAGGCTATCCGGAAGCTTGATGGTGAAGCGGAAATCATCGGGTACGCTGGCGGCGTATTCCGCCGCGACGGCGGGATCCGGAAGCTTGATCCCTCCGGCGAAGAGGCTCCAGAACCATTGATCGATTTCCACCGTCGAAAACTTCCGGGCATATTGTTCCAGGAGATTTTCCGACCCTTCGGCGTAGACCAATTCGCCCCATTCAGGGTATTTCCAGCTGCAGCTGCCGATCATCATATAACCAGTATAGGCCGGATGGACCGGTTTGAGCGAATTTGACCAGAGAGTCCCCAACTGCTATAACGGAAGGTATGAGTATCATCATTGTCGGAGCCGGAGTCGTGGGCCTGCAGGTCGCAAAACGCCTGATCGATGAGCATAAGGATGTCAGCATCATCGAAGTGAATGAAGAGGCGGCCCGTTATGCCGCATCGCGGCTGGATTGCATGGTCATCACCGGGCAGGGTAACAATCTGGACATCCTCCGGAAGGCAGGGGCCGAACGGGCTGAGTATTTTATCGCCCTGACCGGTTCCGACGAGATCAACATGATCTGCTGCTCCCTGGTGGCCGCCGAGTTCCGGGTGCCGCATAAGGTCGCCCGGGTACGCAACGTCGAATACCTGGAAACCCAGATGACCGAACAGCGGTATCTGGGCATCGACTATATCATAAATCCCGAAACCGAAGCTGCGAAAAACATCATCCAGCAGCTGGACACCGGTGCCCGGAATTACGTGATGGTCTTTGAGAACATGGACATCCAGATCCAGCGGATTCTGGTGGACGACAATTCTCCCTTCGCCAACAAGGCGGTTCACCAACTGCCGGCAATCCTTCCGATTTCCTTCGTAGTCCCGGTCATACAAAGAGACCTGGATATTATTATTCCCGACGGCAACTCGATGATTCTCGAAGGCGACGAAGTCTATGTGGCTGCCAAGGAAGAGGACGTGAAACGCCTCTACCAGGTCCTGGGCGAGAAGGAGAACCAGGTGAAGCACATCCTTCTGGTAGGCGGCGGCGCCATCGGCCGACTGGTGCTTCAGCATCTCCTCGGGGGAGGGGCCAGCGAGCCCGGATTCCTCCGTCGCCTGACACGGATGGTTCGGCGCAGGAACAGCCGGAGCGTCAAGGTGGTCGAACGGGACTATGCGAAATGCAAGCTCCTCAGTGACAAATATCCCGAGGCCCTGGTAATAAACGCGGACATTTCCGAGGAAAACATTTTCGAGGAAGAGGGACTTGATCAAAGCGAACTGATGATCACCGCAACCGAGAATTCGGAGCTGAATATTGTCGCCGGCCTCTACGCCCGGAAAATCGGCATTGACCGGGCCATCACATTGGTCCGATCCGAGAACTACGCCCACATCGCCGAGGAACTCGGCATAAATGTCATCGTCAGCCTTAAAAATACCGTGGTGAATTCCATCCTCCGCTACCTGTTGAAAGGAAACATCAGCACCATACAGACCGCGGGCCGGGGTCTCATCGATTTCCTGGAACTCCAGGTGGAAAGCGGCAGCCGCATCGCCGGCCAGCAGATCAAGGATCTGCGTCTCCCGCCGGAAACCCTGATCCTCTATGTGCATCGCGCGGACCGCACTTTTATTCCCGACGGGAACAGCAGCCTGCAAAGCGGCGATCACGTGATAATCCTGGCCCGGAAAGAGTTCGTCCCCCGCATCGAGGAGCTGGTAACCCATGTCAAAGATGCTCATTAAGGAGCTCCAGCCCGTCGGCGGGAAGTCCTCATCCCGTTTCAAAAACAGGGGGCGGCGGTGAAAGCGATGGCGATTACCCGGGCCATGGCGGCGATTATACTGATCGTGGCCATGTTCATGATATTCCCCATCCTGGTGGCTCTCATCGAGGGAACCCCGGAGCATATCATGGCCTTCGTCTGGCCAGCGGCGGCGGCCATCCTGGCTTCCTCAGGGATACTGCTTGCCACCTGGAACCATCGGGGTGATATCAATCCCAAAAGCGGCTTTCTCCTGGTTACCCTGGGCTGGATCGCCGTGTCGGCGGTCAGCGCCTTGCCCTTCGTCATCGGCGGGGCCATCCCCAGCTATACCGATGCCTTCTTCGAGACCATGAGCGGTTTCACCACCACCGGGGCTTCGATTCTCACGGCCATCGAGAACGTCCCCCGGCCCTTCCTGTTCTGGCGATCCCTGACCCACTGGCTCGGCGGCATGGGCATCGTGGTCCTGGCGGTCGCCCTGTTCCCCCTGCTGGGCATCGGCGGCCTGCAGCTGATGAAGGCCGAAGCCCCGGGACCGGATGTGGACCGGCTGACCAGCCGTATCACCGGAACCGCCAAGATCCTCTGGCTCATTTACCTGGGCATGACTGTCCTGGAGACCGCCATGCTGATGTTCGGCGGAATGGACCTGTTCGATGCCCTGACCCACACCTTCGGGACCCTGGCCACCGGAGGATTCAGCCCGAAAAACGCCAGCGTTGGCCACTACTCCAGCCCGTATCTGCAGAACGTGATCACGCTGTTCATGGTACTTGCGGGCACCAACTTCATCATGCATTATCGCCTGCTCACCGGTCGCTTCAAGCTGCTCTGGCAGAATTCGGAGCTGAAGGCCTATCTCGGCATTTTTTTCGTCACCGCCCTGATCATGGCCGTGAACCTCTACCGGCAAAACGTGTACGGCAGCTTCCCCACGGCCCTGCGCTACGCGGGATTTCAGACCGCAAGCATCCTGACGACCACGGGATTCGCCACCGACGATTTCGCCCTTTGGCCGGGTTTGAGCAAGGCCCTGATCCTCGCGGTGATGTTTATCGGCGGTTGCGCGGGATCCACCGGCGGAGGTCCGAAGGTGGTGCGTATCATCGCCCTCCTGAAACAGGGTTTCACTGAGATGAAATACCTGCTTCATCCCCGGAGCATATTCACCGTCAAACTCAACGGCAGCCGATTGCGGAAGTCGGTGGTGTACACCATTGCGGGCTTTATTATCCTCTATATGTTTTTCCTCATTCTCACCACCATCGTAGTTTCCACCGGCGGATATGATCTCGAAACGAGCTTCTCGACCGCCCTGGTAACCCTGGGCAATATCGGCCCCGGTTTCGGGCTGGTGGGGCCAACGGAGAACTACTTCTTCTTCTCCGACCCGATCAAGTGGTATCTGAGCTTTATCATGATGCTGGGAAGGCTGGAGATCTACACGGTGCTGGTGGTGTTCTCGCCCCAATTCTGGAAACGATAAACCCGACTATTCTGCGTTCAGTTGAGACTTTGTGCAGATATTATTTATACTGACGATATATGCGTTGGTTCAGCCTGATTCCGCTGCTTGCATTTATGATCAACTACGGCTTTCTCGCCAGGGCCTATCCGTTGAGAAAGGTCCGTGCCGGGGTGGAGGCCATCCTGCCGTACGTGATCCTGATCAGCATTTGGAATCTGCTGAATTTTCTGCTGTGGGGTCCCTACCATGAGGACGCCGTCATCAACGTCATTCTCCGGGCCATTCCGAGTTTCTGGATTCCCATCGGATGGGCGTTTCTTTATTTCACCTATCGTTACCTGGGCAGGAAGTTTGATGCCGCTTTCTGGCTGTTCGGATTTCTCGCCGGAGCCCTGGTTATCGTCAACTGGTTCAGCCGGCTGATAATCATTTCTCCGAATCTCTACTGGTGGGGTATCGCAGCCGAAGTGGGCCCCCTGTATGTACCGGCGAGCTTTGTGGCCATCGGGCCCATCCTCGTTTCCCTGGCGATGATTTCTTCGGCCTACCGGAAATCGGAAAATGACAATGAGCGGAAGATCCTCAGGCGCATTAATATTCTCATGATCATTACCCTGATTCTGGAATTCCTGCCGGATATTATCATCGCCCGGATCTTCCGCATCGACGGCCTGCCCCGGATGGTGCCCTTCGCCACGGCATTTCATGCGGCTTCGATGATGTACCTGATGAGCCAGAGCCAGCTCTTCACCATCGATATCACCCGGGTGGCTACTGCGATGTTCGGTGCGGCTCATGATGCGATCCTGATGTTCGATGAGACGGGCATGCTGATACGGATGAATCAGCGGGCCCGGGAACTGCTCGGGATTCAGGCCGTTGCGGCCGAAGCCCTCAGCGCCGCCGATGTCCTCGGCGGGGACTTCGATCTGTCGGAACCCTACCATGGTTATGAGCGGGAGATGAAGCTTCCGGGAACCGGCGGAAGCAAGAGCCGCTTCGTAAGCATCACGCGCCAGCAATATCAGCTTGAAGGCGGTTTCAAAGGCGTACTGGTTATTATCCGCGACGTGACCGAGTATCATGACCGGGAGCGGGAATTGAACGAGGCCCGCAGGCAGGCGGAGATCGCCAGCGAGGCCAAGACCGAATTCCTCGCGAACATGTCTCATGAAATCCGAACGCCTTTGAGTTCGATCATCGGAAACAAGGATCTCCTGCTCACCGAGAACATGTCAGATCACGCCCTCGGCTTTGTCCGGCAGATCCACCGGGACTCGGAATTGCTGCTCGATCTT
>CAWZYW010000084.1:0-8167 GCA_963966255.1 uncultured Salinispira sp.
GGCTTCTCCAGGTCGCCCGTTGCGGCGTTCTCCCAGGTTTTAATGGCGAGGTAATGGTCCCGCTCGTCGATCAGGACTTCTTTCACCGAAGGAAGGAACTCCGCCATCTCCTTCATCATATCGTCCAGCGCGCTTCGCTGTTTCAGGCTCTCGATTGCCTCTTCATCAAGCTCTTCCCGCGAAAACGCGGAACCGATGAGCACCGCGAGAATCTTGTTGCGGCCCCATAACCCGGTCTTCCTCCAGGCGCGGGTCAGCGTTACCTGGATATCCCGGTCGATCATTGCGGTGGGAATGGACAGTTCCCCGGCGGTTTTCACCGCGGAGCGCATCTCATCCCCGGGGCGGGTTCCGAGGTTCACTCCCAGGCGCTTCTGGTAGGCCGAAAGCACCAGGTTGCTCATCAGGAGAAAGGTTTTTTTCTGTTTGATAATCTGAAAAATATCCAGGTTTTTCCAGCTGTTGGTCTGATTGAGCGAGCGGTAACGGTTCTGATCAAGTTCGATGCAGACCCGCCGGGGCGCGTATTCCCGAATACGTTCATCAACCTCCCTGGCGCTGTCTTCAGATACATGGGCGGTCCCGAGAAGGACGATTTCTCCGCGGGAGGTTTCAATGCGCGTTATGGTATCGCCTTCCCGGACTACCCGGGAGTCGCTGTGCATTTCTGGTTTTGATTCATTCATCTACATACTCCGATAGAGATCACTATCCGCCGATCCGGAGGGAATGGGAGGGACGGTACGTGACAGGGGTCTGGTTATAACAGATTTATTCGTTTTTGCCCATTGCTTCGATAAAACGGTTTCTCAGCGTTTTCTGGCGGGAAAACAGATCACGGGGTATGTTGCCGCCGCCCATATGAACATGGCCGCCGCCATATCCGACTCCCCGGAGAGCCCGGCGGATGATCATGTCGGAGGGTCTGGCATAGTCCTCGCTCCGAACCGATATCCGATACTCTTCCCGATCCGGGACCAGCACAACCACGAATTTTATTTCCTGGAGTCCGAGGAAGAAATCGGCGGTTATGGCCATGACTTCCGGGGAACACTCCCGCTCCACGGGAACGAAGGCAAAATCCCCGGCAACTTCGCACGAATTGATGGCCTCCCGGAAAACCTGCAGATCCTGGAGACTGAGGGAGTTGCGCAGCAGCCGGCTGCCGGCTTCCCAGTCGCCGAGGAAGAACAGTTCGGAGAAGGCATTCATATCCTCGCGGGTCACCCCCCGGGTCATAAACGCCGTATCCATCATCAGGCCCATCAGCAAGGCCGTCGCGACATCCCGCTCGAACCCTATTCCAGCCTCCCGGTAGTAGCTGTATACCATTGTGGAACAGGCGCCGACGTCCTCGCGGATATCGTAAAACGGGGTACTGGGTTTCTCGGGCGGGCTGTGATGATCGATGAGACCGACCAGGGTTCCGGGCAGGTCCGTGACGTTCCGGTTACCGACGAAGCCGTCGACGATGATGATCTGGTCTTCTTCAACGATTTCGATATCCCGGCTGGGGGAAAGGGGGATATGCAGCATCTCGACGGCGGATTCCAGGGAGATGCTTTCGAGGCGCCCGGTGTAACAGAGCTTCACCTCGTAGCCCCTGGGCTCGAGAAGGCGGCACAGGGCGAAACCGCTGGCCACCGCGTCATGATCGGGAAAATCATGAACCTGGATTATGACCCGCTGTTGCTTGTCCAGGCAGGCCAGCAGCGAATCAAGATGATTCATCGACCAACCATTGGCGAACCAGTCCTTCGGGGCTTCCGTCGAGATACGACTGCTCAGCCGAATCGAACAGAGCCCGGGCGGTGCCGTAGAGCTCCTGCTGCTGATACCGCAGGCCCAGGTAAAACTGACCGAGGGCTTTTAGCCGATCATTCTCCTCGGTCCGGATGGCATTGAGCACCGGCAGGTCCACATTATCGATGTTATACCGTCCGGTGATATACAGCAGGCTGCCGCGTTCCAGAAGGTTCAGGTTGCCCTCCAGGAAGCGGCGGCCCTCAAGCGGATCGTCGGCAAGCAAGGCCGCAGCGGCGAAGAGCACGTACGCCGGCTTGTCGGGCTCGGCATCGAAGGCGTCGGCGAGCAATCCGTACGACGACCGATAATTCCCTCGGATATACTCGAGTGCTCCCAGGAAGGCGTATGCAGGGTAATAATCCGGGCGGGCGTCCAGGACCTGGTAATAATCCTCCGCAGCGCCGTCGTACTCGCCCATGTATCCCCTGACCTGGGCGCGGTAAGCGTATGCCAGGAAATTATCCGGAGTGCGTTCCACTGCCAGGGTGAAATCAGCTTCCGCCTCCCGGAACAGGCCGCGTCTGGCCCGCATCCGGCCCCGGTCCAGATAATGCCATCCGTTTTCGTCATCCAGGGAGATGGCCCGGTCCATATCTTCCAGGGCCTGATCGTAAAGCCCCTGTTCGTTGTAGGCCTTGGCCCGATCGGTGTAGGTGTAACTGTAATCCGGCTCGGCCTCGATGGCGCCGCTGAACACCTGGATCGCAGCCTGGCTTTTCCCGTTCCGGAGATAGGCATTACCCAGGCCCTGCAGGGCGAAATAGTCATCGGGCTCGGATTCCAGGGCCTTCAGAAAGCGTTCCTCAGCCTCATCGTACTCCTCCCGCTCCAGCAGGATTTCACCGAGAGCCGCATTTGCCCGGGGGTTATCAGGCTGTTCATCAAGGACGGCGCTCAGCTGGGCAAGTTCCTCTTCATCATTCCCATCGATCCGGGCGATCAGGGATAGGGCGAGCCGGGCATCAACCAGGGCCTGACCGTCCGCCCCGGCGATGATTTCATCCAGCAGACTCCGAGCCCCGTCGGTGTCGCCGGCGGCGATGTACAGATTGGCGAGAAGCACCAGGGTTTCCGGCTCATCGGGATTCGCCAGCCGGGCGTCTTCGTAGGCCTGAATGGCGCTTTCCGGGTCACCCAGGAGGATGGCGGCACTCATGCGGTCGTAGGCGTCGGCGCTTTCCTCAAAGGGATCTTCGAATACCGTTGCCGGATCTTCTGCGATTTCAGCCGGATCGCGGACATCCCGCAGGTTTGCGCAGGAGTTCATCAGAAAGACCAGGATGAACGTCAGAGAGAGGAAAAGAAAAGCCGGCTTTCGCGTCCGGGACATATTGCCCGATTCCAGGGAAGAAAAACTCATCGGGACATCATACCGCCCCGACTTTCTTTAGGCAAGTTTTCTTGATTTCACCCCCTCTGGCTGATACACTTCCGCTGATATGAATCGACAGTTGAATAAAGGGGCGTTTTTCGTTCCCCTGGCCTATATCGCGATCATCGTGGGTCTGATATACCTGCAGTTTTCCGGTGCCAGCATTTTTACAGAGAATTTCGGCAATATCATGTTGAGCGGCACCCTGGATATCGGCTCCGACAGCGAGGATCCCGCGGTGGCTTCGGTCTCAGTGGAGTACCGCGGTTTGCAGTTCAACTTCGACGAAGAACGCCCGCTTCTGATCGAGACCCGCAGCAACGGCGAGCTCAGACTGATGATAAGCGGATATCAGCGGATCGAAGACAGCCTGGTTCTGTATTTCGAAGAAGGCGTCGAGATCGCATTTATCAACGATCGGGATGCCGAGCAGCTGGTAATCGATAGCCGGGTCCCGGAAAACCTGGGTACCCCAGAGAGCGTACGCATACCCTTTCTGATTTCCACCGGTGCGCAGGCGAGCCTGACGGAGAATTTCCCGGGACTCGACATCAGCGCCGGAGGAGAGCGCTACATCCTGGCCCTCCCCCCCCGATCGTACGTCGCCCTGGAAACCGGGCTGCTGAATATCCCCGGGGACAGTCTGGAACGGAGCATCCGCTACACCCGGCGGGCTGCGGGCAACGAGAACATTTTCGATCTGTGGTTTCAGAACCAGCTGGAAGAAATTCCCGAGGCCCTCTACCAGGCGGAAGTGGATGATTACATCGAACGATCATATCTGGCATGGCGAAGCAACCGATTCGACACTTCGAGCGGAACCTGGCAGATGCGCGACGGTTCGCCCAGGTTCTCCGAGTCGATCCTGGTCAACGTGCTGGCTGAAGCCTGGTCGCGAAACGAATATACCCGGGTTTTCAACGACATGAGGAGCGCCGCAGATCTGTTCCCCCTGGAGCTGAGCTACCGCTCCAGCGTTTTCCTCGGTAACCTCCGTACCATCACCAATGAGATGGAATCCGTCGACCGGCAGGAAAATATCCGCATCAGCAATATGATCAACCAGGCAAATCCCATGGTTTTCCTGAAACCCGATCTCTTTCAATACGTGACCGACCGGGGCTCGGAAAACCTCCTGGATAACCTGGTGGCCTTCACCGAAAGCCTGGCCCCTACTTCCCTGACCGCCCTGGAGGCCCTGGGTCTGAGCGCGAATTATTATCTCGGCGTTTTTCCCGATCAGGAAGTCCGGCAGATTCTCAGCCGATTCGAAGGGGTGTTCGAAGAGCTGATGCTACCCAGCATCGCGCGGGTCGACGAAGGGTTTTTCTTTCAGACCGAGCCGGGCATCGCCGACAGCTACTACACCATACTCGCCGGGAAAACCCTGATCGAAATGGGAAACCGGGGGGTCGGCGGAGAAAGCGGACAAAGCGGACAGCTGATCAGCCTGGGCCGCAACATGATACTTTCGGTGCTTCGATTGAGCGACCAGCTGGGATTCCTGCCGGCTCAGATCGAACTGACCGCCGGCGCGATATCGGCTACCCTGGGAACCAGCAACCCCGAGGACATCTATCCCCTGCTGACCCAGAATCCCTTTTACCCCCGGGAGATCAGCCTCTACGAATATTTCGGTCGCGGCGCCTGGACCTATACCATCATGTCGGATTATGAAATCGATGCCCGACCCGGTGAATTCCTGTTGAATTTCCAGAATACCCCCAACCGGACCCACTTTATCTTCTTCAGGGGGATGCCGGATATCGATCCGCTCAACGGCATGGAGCTTTTCGGCATCATCTGGAGAAACGCACCGGATTTCGAAATCTACAGCAAGGGACGATACTACAATCCCGACAGCGGAACCCTCATGATAAAGTTTTTCGATGACGAAAGCGATCAGGATATCGTGGTCTTTTATGAATAGAACGGCGGATACCCGGAACACTTAGGAGTCCCAGATGCATGATGAACCGATTCCCTTCCAACGGGTTCCCCATAGAACCCAGTTTTTCCTGCTGAGGCACGGCGAAAGCGAGGGCAACCGGCGGCGCATGATCCAGGGGCATGTGGATATGCCCCTTACCGATGTGGGCCGGGATCACGCCCGTGCCGCAGGTAAATATTTTTCCCGCGGTGGCCTCGACCACATATTGAGTTCTCCACTTTCCCGGGCCCGGGAAACCGCGGAAATCGTCGCGTCCTCCCTGGCAAATGGCTCCGGACAGGGTCCTGAGCCGCAGATCAGCTTTCTCGATTGTTTAAAAGAACTGGATACCGGGATATTCTCCGGCCTTACCGTCAGCGAGATTCAGGAACAGTTTCCCGAGGAATGGGATGCTTTTACCCATCGGAGCTGGGAGGCCGTGCCCTCCGCCGAGCGTCTCGAAGAGTTGCTGGCGCGGGCGGCGGAAACCTGGGAGGCGATGATTCAGGCGGCGGAAGGCGGCGCACGCAACGTGCTGGCGGTCTCCCACGGGGGCATGATCCAGTGGCTGTTCAAACTAACATTTTCCGATCGGTGGAGTTCATGGCTGCCGGTGACCCGCACGGGCAACTGCGGGATATATCAGCTGGTGGTTACTCCGGTTCCCGGGGATCTGAGCCCCGAGGGACCGGGATTTTACGCCGAGTGGCTGAAAGTGAATCACCTGCCTTACCAGCGATAGGAAGTGTCCGCATAACCCCGCAGGCGCCCGGCGCCGGCAGCCCAGGAGCAGAATCGTTATCGCGCTATTCGTTCATCAGGGCGTACAGGCGGTCAGCGGTGAGACCCAGGGCTTCCGCGGCCTTTTTTCCGGGAGCGCTGAGGCCGAAACGGTCGATTGAAAGAACCCGATCGGCAGATCCGGTAAATATCTCCCAACCCATGGAAATACCCGCTTCAGCGGCGAATACCCGCGAGCCGGCGGGAATCACCGATGCAATGTACGCCCGATCCTGGCGGAGGAAAGCGTCCCGGCATGGCATTGATACCACCCGGACCCGTTTGCCGTCGGATGCATACCGGCGACCGGCATCAAGCGCCACGGAAAGCTCCGAACCGGTGGCGATAATCACCGTCAGTTCCCCTTCTCCGTCGATATCCAGAACCGCATAAGCGCCCCTGGCAAAGTTCTCGCGCCAGCCCTCGGGCTTATCGAACTCCGTCAGGCCCTGCCGACTCAGGCTGAGTACCGAGGGACCGTCTTTCCGCTTCAAAGCGTACTTCCAGGCTTCGTTGCACTCGGCGCCGTCGGCGGGCCGAAGGACATCGAGCCCGGGAATAGCCCGGAGCACCGCAAGGTGCTCAATGGGCTGGTGGGTCGGCCCGTCTTCTCCGACGAAAATCGAGTCGTGGGTAAAGATATAGGTTACCGGAAGCTTCATCAGAGCCGCCAGGCGGATCGCGGGCCGCATGTAGTCGCTGAAAACCAGGAAGGTCGCGGCGTAAACCCGAAGACCCCCGTACAGGGCCATACCGTTGACCACGGCGCCCATGGCGTGTTCCCGGACCCCGAAGTGAAAATTACGGCCGACGCGATTTTCCGCGCTGAAGTCGGTCTCCGATATGATGTCCGATTTATTGGAAGGTGCCAGGTCCGCCGATCCGCCAAGCAGGTTGGTAAAGCGCTCGGCCAGAACCTGCAGCACTTTGCCGGAACTGGCCCGGGTCGCCGTGGCGGAACCCGCCTCATATTCGGGCAGCGCAAGCTCTTCCAGGGCCACCGCGTCGATGC
Organism: uncultured Salinispira sp.; assembly: GCA_963966255.1. Lineage (GTDB taxonomy): Bacteria > Spirochaetota > Spirochaetia > DSM-27196 > Salinispiraceae > Salinispira. The sequence goes on from CAWZYW010000084.1 coordinate 6,901, forward strand.
CTGCGTGCCACTGGTCCCATTGGGTCCTGAGGGCGGGATTCGCTGAGGACCATTGCTCAAAGAGGGCATCCCAGGATTCCTCCGCCGCCTGCCACTCCTTTCGTTTCCCGGCGAAATATTCACTGACGCCGTCGGCGATGTAAAAGTCCCCGTCGGCGGGAATTCCCATGGCCTGACGAAACCCCTGCCGTTCTTCGGCTCCCAAAGGTGCGCCGTGGACCGAGTGACTGCCGGCCTTGGTGGGGGCGCCTTTTCCGATAACCGAAGGCAGGATAATCAGGCTCGGTCGGTCGATATCGGCCAGTGCCGCGGTCAATGCCTTATCCATCGACGCAAAATCATAGGGATCAGCTTCGAGGACCTGCCAGCCGAAGGATTCAAAACGTCCCGCTACCTGTTCCGTAAAGGCGAGCTCAGTGGATCCCTCAATGCTGATGCTGTTACTGTCGTAAAAAGCGACCAGGGAACCAAGTTTCAGATGTCCCGCCAGGCTCGCCGCTTCGGAAGAAATGCCCTCCATCAGACAGCCGTCTCCCGCCAGGGTGTATACATGGTGATCGATAATCGGGTGTTCGGCGGTGTTGAATTTCGCCGCAGTGAATTCACGGGCGATGGCCATGCCCACCGCGTTGGCGAAGCCCTGCCCCAGGGGGCCTGTGGTGGTTTCGACTCCGGCGGTGTGTCCGCGCTCGGGATGCCCGGGAGTTAGGGAGTCGAGTTGCCGGAACGCCTTGAGTTCCTCAAGGGGCAGTTCATATCCAGAAAGGTGCAGAAGACTATACAGGAACATGGATCCGTGTCCGGCTGAAAGAACGAAACGATCCCGATTCATCCAATGGGGATTGGCGGGATTATGTTTGAGAACCTCCCCGTAGAGCCAGGCGCCGAATTCCGCCATTCCCATGGGCAGCCCCGGGTGGCCGCTGTTGGCAGCCTCTATTGCGTCAACCGAAAGGCTTCTCAGGGTCTTTGCAACATTCTCAAGAGCCGGTATATTCATGCATATCCTCCGAAAAAACTGTATTTCCTTGCACGTTGTCCACGAGGACGCGGAGGTCCCCCATAATTTCAAGGAGCGTTCATGAGCAGTAAAAATGCGAAAATAAGAATAGCAGTACTTCCCGGGGATGGTATAGGCCCGGAAGTGATGTTTCAGGCGGAAAATATTCTGGACCGTCTGCTGGAGGACGAAGGCGCCGCTTATGAAATCCGCAGGGCCGACGTGGGCGGGATAGCCATCGACAATCACGGCAGCGCACTTCCGGAA
>CAWZYW010000085.1:0-8101 GCA_963966255.1 uncultured Salinispira sp.
TCCCTGAGGTCTTTCATAATCAGTTCCTGGGTCCGCTGGGCGATTTCCGCCTCCTGACCCTTCAAACCGATCTCAGCCACCACATCGGCGAAATAGTCGTCAAAGCGCTCGATACGGCCCACCATCACCGGCTGATTCCGAATTGAAGCGATTTCCAGAGCCGCCGATCCATCGCCTATGTCCCCGGGGCGCCCCTGGGATCCGAAACTGGTAGCAATGCTTCCCGGATCGTTGTAAACCTCTTCGTTGACAGAAATCCAGCCCGAAGGATGGGTCAGCGGCGCCACCTCATAATCCAGTGCCCCTCCCCTCAGGGCGGCGATAGCATCGGCCTGGGCGAAATCGAATGCCCCGGCGCCTCCGCTCTCAAGCAAAATGCCGGAATAGCCAACCAGAAACTGCCCGCTGTCCTCGATCTGTCTGATCACAAAATCAGGCTGTTCCATGCTTGCGCTGGGTGTGGCTTTGAGGGTCATGCGACCCTCCCGGTCAAGCCGGGCAACCACTTCGGCCCCCGAGTTATTAATTCTCAGAATCACGTCCCTCACCGTATCTTCGGGGCGATAATCGACACTTACCGGACCTTCAGGTCCGTTCAAGGTTATGGTTCCCGCCAGGCCGATTTCCTGGGTGGGATCCAGGGAGTTGGCGCCCCTGATCCGGAAGATGTAGCTGGAATCGAACACACCGTCGCCGTTCGCATCGAAGTTACCGTTGACGTTGTTGATAAAGGGATGCTGAACGAAAAAATTCAGCCCGGTGCGGCCATTCATGCCGTAACCCTCGGAGTGGACCTCGTTGACCAGATCGATGAAATTCACGGCCATATTATCGAGACCCTGTATCTCCTCCAGGACGTCCACATCGCGCAGCTCAATTAGCGCTGCCAGCTTGCCGCCGCCGAAAAAGGCCTGCTCTCCGTTGTACTCCCAGGCAACCCGGGGAAACCCCTCGTTATTCGGATCGGTCTCCAGCAGGAATTCCTGCCGCACCGCGCCCTGTACCAGCTGGAGACCTCCGGTATGCACATTGATTTCATCGCTATCCCGGTAGTCCACGGTGATGTCAATGATCTGACCGAGTTCTTCGATGAGAAGATCCCGGCGATCCATCAGGTCGTTGGGTTCGTCACCGGCAGCCTTTGACTTGACGATTTCATGATTCAGCGAAGCAATTTCCTCGGTGAGATCGTTCACCTGGGCGACGGTGGCTCGGATATCGTCGTTAAGCATGCTTCGGATCTGCTCCAGGCCTTCGTATCGCAGCTGAATACCCTCCACCAGGGCCCGACCGTTCTCCAGGACCTGCTGGCGGGCGGCCATCTGCTCGGGGTAAATTGACAACTCTTCCCAGCTGTCCCAAAAGCGGTCCATGAGGCCGCGAACTGAGAGTTCGGTGGGTTCGTTATAGATCTGCTCCATCTGGAGGATGTAGCTGTCACGGGTGTTCCAGTATCCTTCGCCGTTGGCATTGGCGATAATTCTACCCTCCAGCAATTCGTCGCGAATCCGCTCAATCCGGAGAACGTCAACACCCTGGCCTATCTGGCCGGGGGTTTCCGCCCGGTTCAGCTGGGGTCGGTAAATCGGATCGGTGGCACCGAGTTGTACCCGCTGGCGGGAATAACCGTCGGCCGACGCGTTGCTCAGGTTGTGCCCTACGGTTGACAAGGCCCTCGAATGTGCGAACAGGGAGCGTTTGCCGAGTTCTATTCCGGAAAATGTGCTCTGCATACTCTCCTCCTACAGGCTGTGATCCAGCACCAGGGGCTGGCTGGTTTTCTGTCGATAGCCCCGGTTTGTGTACATGCCGTCACGACGGCTGGGGTACAATTCATCAATAATCGATTCCATGGTTTCCATCTGGGTACCCGCATAAGCCATGATGCCTTCGTTCACCGTCCGGACCTGGAGTACCGAGACCTTCAAGTCGCGAAACGCCCTGGCAAGGTTTTCCCGAGCCGGATGTTCCAGGCTGGCGAACAACATAGTCAGACCGAATTCCTCGGAGATGCCCATTTGATCCAGCAATTCCAGATATGCCTGTTGCCGCCGGGCTTCGCAGAGCCGGATGGATTCGGAAAGCCCCTTCATTGCGGAAATACTTCGCTCGGCATCAGCGTAATTTTTGTCAAATACCGCTTCCTGAAGCCGGATCTGATGATCGGCGAGCTGCTGAAACAGCCCTGTCTGCTTCTCGAGTATGATCTGGAAATCCTGAACCGTCATGGACCTGCTCCTTCTGTATTATCATCGGCAGGAAAAAACCTGAGTTTAGCCCCTCAGCGCATTTTCCATCGGCCGGGGCATCTTGATTTTCCCTCTCAGATCGGGCTACATTCCCCAACAAAGATTGATGATCGACCTTTATAAGCAAACGGAACAGCAGAAGAGCAGCCTCAGGGATTACACCCCGGTTCATATAGCCGCGGTGCTGACCGTCCTGCTGGTGAGCCTCAATTTCCTTCATCCCGGAGGCATCCCCTTCCCCGCGGCTTCTGAAACATCCTCCACAGGCAACGGGATGAGTCAGGCCTTGTACGGCGGGAACGCCCTACCCTTTTCCTCGGAGTCAGCCGTGGGCGGTGACGGTCTCGGCAGTCCGATATTCGTAAGCGACGATCTTCTGCTTGATCCCACCGTGTTACCCGAGGACCGGCTGTTCTGGAAAAACCAGGATCCCGAAACACTGGTCGACCTGCTGATCGAAGACATGAGCGATGAAGAAATCGTATCCCAGGTATTCCTTCTCGGCTGGGAAAGCGAAGGAGCAGATGGTCCGATCATGGACTGGATCTCCCAACGGGGGGTCGGCGGCGTCAAGATTTTCGGATGGAACGGCAACAACCTGCAGACCCTGGCACGGACCATGAACACCATGCAGCAGGTTTCTCTCGACAGCCCCCATGGCATACCCCTGTTCACCGCCACCGATCAGGAAGGGGGCTGGGTCCGTCATATAAAAGATACCACCAGCATCACCCCCGGAAACATGGCAATAGGAGCATCTGCCCTGCCGATGGATTCTTATCTCAGCGGATATTACATCGGCCGCCAGCTCAGGGCCGTGGGCGTGAATATGAATTTCGCTCCCACCGTGGACGTGTACGTCAATAACGAAGCGCACGTAATCGGCCCGCGCGCTTTCTCGGCAGATCCCCTGGAAACTTCATTGCTGGGACTCGCATTCTTCCAGGGTATGCAGCAAAGCGGGGTGATCGCCACTGCAAAACATTTCCCCGGGCACGGCAATGCCCTGGGGGACAGCCACGGATATCTCCCGGTGATAGAAGACGAGTTCGACATCGTCTGGGAACGTGATCTCCTGCCCTATCGCATGATGATACCCGAAGGACTGCCGGCGGTACTTTCGGGACATCTGAATTTTCCGCTTATTACCGGCGACGGCCGACCGGCTTCGCTCTCGACCTACTTTAAAAAGCAAGTATTGCGCGACAAGTTGAATTTTCAGGGAATCGTCATCACCGACGATCTCTACATGGGCGGCGCAATGAACTACGGCGATCAGGAACAATGGGGAATGGACCGGATCGTTCTGGAAGCCCTCCGGGCCGGTAATGATATGGTCATGTTGTCCCGGACCCCGGCTATCAACGATTCCATCTGGAGCCTGGTGCTGGAAACCTATCAGGCCGATGAGGAGTTCGCCAACCAAGTTCGCCAATCGGTACGGCGGATACTCAGGATCAAGCTGATGTACCTCAAGCCCCAATGGCGGGTACCCCTAACTCTCGACCCGCAGCAGGTGTACCAAGAGATAGAAGACTATTCCGGGCAGCCGTTTTTCCAGGAACAAGCAGCCCGGGGCGTAACACTGATCCGGGATGAACACATTCCTTTCGTGCCTGAGGAAGGAGAAAGAGTGCTGCTGGTCGGCCAGGATTTCGATTTCATCCGGGCCGGCGAACAAAGCTATCCCGGCTCGCGAAGCTATCAATTCAGCTACTCCCCATTCTATACTGCGGAACCGGAAGTCATTAGCGAAATCGCCCGGATAGCTCCGGCTTATGACCGAATAGTTTTCAACCTTGCTAATCCCAACAGCCTCGAAGTCCTTCGGAGCCTTGAGGCCTACAAAGATAGAATCATCGTATTCTCAAGCCTTACACCGGTGTATCTTGAGGATCTTCCATGGGTGGATTCGGCAATCGCGGTATACGGTTGGGGTACCGAATCATTCGAAGCGGGTTTTGCCGCACTTCGCGGCGACATCCCCTTTCGGGGAAGCCTTCCGGTACTCCTATCCTCGGCGGATGACCTGCGCGGGTCGGGGACTGGCATCAGCGGAGAACAATAAATGTCCTGGCGTCCCGCGATAGTCAGTGATCTGCCCCATGTCGAGGATCTGATCCGTCAAAATGAGCTTACCGCCGCCAGCCTCAGCAGCCGACTCAAGGGTCGGACGGATTCCCGACATCTCGAACTCCCAAAACGTACAACCGGCGAACTGCTCGTCCATGAATCCAAGGGTATAGATGCGCTGCTCTATCTGGAACGAAACGGATTCAGCTTTCCGCTCTTTACCCCTGAATACCTACGCACCGGTTCATCAGCAGACCTCTCCCTGAGAGCAGTCCTGAAACCACTCGGCCGCCAGCTGTTTTCTTGCATGGGTTCCCGTAAAGATGTGGAGCATTTTATCTCCCTATTGGACCCTAAACCCTACCACCGGGTCGAGTACGCCGTCATGAGTCGGGGACGCAAGCAGCCTCACGCACCTTTGGCATATAACGGCGATCTTCGTATCGAAACCGCTGTACCGGCAGACCTTCCCCGACTGTTGCCGCTGCAGCTCGGCTATGAACGAGAAGAAGTACTCATTCCCGGCAAGACCATCAACGAAGCCTATACCCGTCGCCAGCTTATTGAGTCCATTCAGTCCCAGCGAATAATATACGCGACATACCGAGGTCACATTGTTGCAAAGGCCCAGACCAATGCCATCGGATTACAGGTTGAACAATTAGGTGGTATCTTTACCCTGCCGGAATATCGGGGAAGAGGCATTGGGACGGCGCTCGTGGAAAGCATTTCGAGAATGATAATCGCGGACGGTCGGGTGGTATGCCTATTTGTCAAAACAGACAACCGTGCTGCGAAACGGGTTTACGAGAAATGTGGATTTCTTATGGGGCCGGCTTTTACCATTGCTTACTTTTAGGTAGTGCCCCAAAGCTTGTTAATCAAAGCAACACTCAATTTTTCTCAGTAATCTTCAGTACCATCCCATACTGGAGAAAAATATGAGCGAACTTCCACATTGCCCAAATCCTGAGTGCCTTTTTTTTCATAACCCACCTCAAAACCAATCCTGGTGGATGCCTCACGGATCATATTTCACTTCTGTTTATGGCAGAATACCACGGGTTCGTTGCCGTGGCTGCGGCCGCACATTCTCACACAAAACTTTCGATATCGATTACTACGTAAAGAAGCGAGTAGACTACCAAAGCATATTCCATCACTTGGTCACCGCATCCGGGCTATGGGATATCACACGGATTCTCGGTGTAAGCATCGATGTCATCCAGAATCGCATCGAGCGCCTGGCGCGAGCCGCTATAGGAATTCTCAGCCAGGTACTTCCCTCTTTATCTAATGGAGAGGACTTTTGCATCGACGGATTCGAGTCTTTTTCCCGAAGCCAGTACTACCCGAACAACATCAATATTCTTGTAGGGACTGAAAGCGAATACTTATATGGAATCGGTTTGGCGGTTCTCAGACGGAAAGGAAGAATGACTGAACATCAAACAGCAAGACGTGAAGCGCTTGAGCAGATTGCTATCGCTGATCCAAGGGCAACCTTTAAGTCCGTACGTTCATTGATGTCATTATTACCAGCACTAATATCTCGAAGCACAAAAAAAAACCATCAACTTTTCACCGACCGGCATCGTGCGTATCCTTCAGCTTTCAGAGCGACTCGGGGATTGACAGAGCAGATGCAGCACGTGAGGATCTCTTCAAAAGCAGCGAGGACCAAAACCAATCCGCTGTTTCCTGTTAACTATTGCGATCGTCAGTTCAGAAAAGATTTATCTGATCACGTACGAGAAACGGTACAGTTCGCTCGCTGTCCATCGGCGATGATGAGCCGGCTTGCAGTGTATCAGTTATTTCACAATTGTATAGTTCCTCATCGGATACGTTCTTATAGAAAAGGTTCCCAGACGATCCGAGCCGAAATTGCAGGAGCCCGAAGGGAAATGGTATTAAAACTTCTCTCAACTGGTATGATGCGACGAGTTTTTAGACGAAAGATCGAACTAGATGAGCAGGCAGCTACAACTTGGTTTATGGGTTGGCGAAATCCCGGGATAGAGATGAAACGATATATACCAAAATATATCTTTGATTGAGATTGCCTGCTTCAACAAGCTTTGGGGCACAACTTATGCACTATACTGGAACTATGAAGATCCTCATGGTTAGCAGTGAAGTGTTCCCTTTCGCCAAAGTCGGCGGCCTGGGCGACGTAATCCCCCATCTGAGTACCGCTCTGAGCTCACGGGGTCATGACGTTAAAATTTTTATGCCGAGGTATTACCGGATCGATCGCGTACTTCTTGACCGACATCCCGCCCCGCTTGAAATACGCTTGGGAGAAGAACAGCTGTGGGGGGCTTTGTACCACAGCGAACTGCCGGAGAGCGACGTGGATATATGGTTCCTCGAGCATGAGGGGCTTTTCGGTAGGCAGGGGATTTACGGAGATGAACAAAACCGGGATTTTCCTGATAATATTAAACGCTTCGCTGTTCTTTCAAAGGCGGCGTTTTCCCTCTGCCGGCAAATTCAATGGTTTCCCGATATCATTCATAGCCATGACTGGGCAAGCGGCCTGGTGCAGACATACCTGAAAAGCCATGAAGCCACCGGTCAATTCCTGGAATGTGCAGGAGTATTCAGTATTCACAATATAGGTTACCAGGGTATTTTCCCGGCAGATGATCTCCCCGTTCTGGGATTCGGATGGGAGGATTTTCACTCATTGGGTTTGGAATATCATCAGAAAATCAGCACCCTCAAGTCCGCACTGGTGTGTGCGGACCAGTTGACCACCGTATCTCCGAATTATGCCCGGGAAATATTGGCACCTGAGCTTGGATTCGGCATGGACGGAGTGCTGCGCGAGAGGCAATCGGATTTAAGCGGAATTTTGAACGGGATGGATTATGATGAATGGAATCCCGGCCGGGATCAGCACATACCATACCCCTATGATGTAGAGAGCCTCCAAAACAAGGCATTGAATAAGAATTTCGTTCAGCAGGAAGCAAATTTGGAGATCAGCACCAGACCCCCGATGATCGGTATCGTGTCGCGTCTGGTCAGCCAGAAAGGGTTCGCCTTGCTGATGGGGGAATCGGGTGAGCATTTGCGGAAAATCTGCCGAGAGCTTGATCTACAGATGGTGATTCTTGGAACCGGAGAGGATTGGATCGAGGAAAGTATTCGTCAGGTTGCTTCAGAGGTCCCGAATTTGCGGGCGTATATCCGATACAACGAGAAAATGAGCCATGTGATTCAGGCCGCCTCAGATTTTTTTCTTATGCCTTCGTTATACGAGCCTTGCGGTCTCACCCAGATGTATGCCTTGCGGTACGGAACCTTGCCAATCGTAAGCCCGACCGGGGGGCTGCTCGATAGCGTGAGCGATATCATAGCGAATCCCGGGACAGGCACGGGGATTCTGATCGAGGGCAGCGGTGAAAACGGTAGGGATATTACCGAGGAATCGCTGTTCGAATCGATATCCAGGGCCGTATCCCTGTGGCAGAATCGCCGGGAAGACTATGTCGCCGCGCAGAAACGTGGCATGGCTATTCGCTTCAGTTGGGACGTGGCGGCATTAGGTTACGAAGAAGTCTATCGCAATGCGATTGCTCGCAGGAAGACCCGTAAATAAAGCATGCTGCTGAGCCGCTCAAGTACGGGATTTGAGTTTTTGTTCGATTCGTTTTTTTCTGATCAGTAATTCGTGGGCGTAACGACTGTCGGGATCGACATGTGACAATCCGCGCTCGATCAAGTCCATGGCAGCACGATAATCCCGCAAGCGGTGTTCCAGATGAACC
>CAWZYW010000086.1:0-8052 GCA_963966255.1 uncultured Salinispira sp.
CTAGCAATATTTCATTTATATGTATAGGGTTAAGGTTTTTTCAGGAGGCCCTACTGTAGGATAGTTGGCATTGACCTTCATCCAGGGTTCGCCGGAGCTGAATCCCGCATTGGGACCGTCGTCCCACTGCATGGGAGTGCGGGCATTGTCGCGGGTCCGTCGCTGGAACTCGGCGAAGGCCAGGTCCGGATCATGGCCTTCGGCGACCGCATGATGATAGTGGCGTTTGGCCGCGGCACAATCGTAATCGTCCAGAGAATCGAAATTCGCATTGGTCATCCCGATTTCCTCCCCCTGATAGATAAACGGGGTTCCCCAGAGGGTCAGGAGGAATACCGCCATGGCGCTGGCGGACTCGGTGACATAGGTTTTGCTGCCCAGGATCGATAGGGGCCGGGCAAAGTCGTGATTGCCGAAAAACAGGCTGTTCCAGCGGTCAACGCTGAGCTGCCGGTAAACCGGCCACAGGATTTTCCCGATATTCCTCAGATCATCCTGCATCTTCCATAGATGATCGAACAGGAAAATCATGTCCAGCTCACGGCGGGAGCGATCCACATACAGCCTCGATGTCCGGGGTGTGGTGCCTCCGGTTTCCCCGACGGTGAACGCGCCGCTGCCGGCAATAACCTCCCGGTTGAAATCCTGAAGATAGCGATGGGTGCGACTGGTATTCTTGAAATTCCTGAACCGATCCGGAGCCCGGGGTTCGGGCGCATCGGGAAGACCATCGGGCTTACCGATGTGGTGGATGGCGTCCAGCCGGAATGCGTCGATGCCGCGTTGAAGCCAGAACCGGGCGATGTCGTGCATCTCCCGGCGTAACTCGGGATTCTCCCAATTCAGATCGGGCTGTTCCGGATAAAACAGATGAAGGTAGTACTGACCGCGTTCCTCGTCCCAGGTCCACGCGCTGTCGTGGAAATAGCTGTCCCAGTTATTCGGCTTGTCTGTCCAGTAATAATATTCGGGCCGGCTGCGAAACCAGGGGTGTTCCACCGAGCTGTGATTCATAACCAGGTCCATCATGACCAGGATATTTCGGTCATGAGCTTCGGCGATCAGCCGGTCCAGGTCATCGAGGGTTCCGAATTCGGCCATCACGTTCCGGTAGTCGGATACATCGTACCCGTTATCCTTGTTGGGCGAGGCGCAGAACGGGCTGAGCCAGATAACATCGATCCCGAGCCAGGCGAGGTAATCCAGCTTGGCGATCACCCCGACGAAATCCCCGATTCCGTCGCCATTGGAGTCTGCGAAGCTGCGAGTGTAGATCTGGTAGACCACCAGATCCTTGAAGGCTTCCCTTCTTCCGGATGCTGTGACCGTTTTTTTCATACATATGACTCCCGGTTAAGTATTCTGTATTGCAGGACGGCGGCTTCAGGATTCATGGCCTGCGACTGTCTGATTCAACTGTTCACGGCGAATACGTCGGGTTGTATCGCGCCAACGGGCTGCGGAATTTCCCCTGACAAAAGGATTGCCTCCCCGAATGAAACGCAGAAAGTTTATCGCGGCCCGTATGTACTCATCAAACAGAATGGTCAGGTAAATACCTTCGATGCCCATCCCGAATACGAATACCAGCAGCGAAGCCGAGGCCAGAACAAAAAAGGTGCCGAATATCTGAGTCCGGAGCATCCAGCGGGTATCTCCGGTACCACGAATCGCACTGCCGATGACCATATTAACCGCCTGGCCCTGAATCGTGAAGGCGGCAATACGCAGCACCCGGCTTCCGGAGCGGATAACCGCGGGATCATTGGTGAATATATCGACAAGCCGGGGCGCGAAGATCAGGAACACCAGACCTGCCGTGGCGCTCACCCCCAGGGCGATTTTCTGTGCCAGGAATCCGGTGCGCATCGCCTGCTTTATCCTGCCCTGCCCAAGGTACCTGCCGACCAGGGTAGTGGTTCCCCGGGCGAAGCCCAGGTAGATCAGCACCGCCATGATCTGAATGCCCTGCACCAGGGTTGCGATTCCCATGGCGCGGCTGGAAATGCTGTTGAAGATCCGCACCATCACCGTTTGGCCGCCGAACCAAAGCAAGGATTCGATTCCGGCGGGCAGACCGATTTTCATGCTCGCCCAGTAATCCACCCATCTGGGGGAGAAGAGGGATCTTCGGGAAATGCGAAAGGGCAGACCTGAAGAAAACAGGAAAAAGAACAGTGAGAGGGCGCCGATGCTGTTGGCTATGCTGGTTGCCAGGGCGGCTCCTTCCAAGCCGAGCTCGGGAAACCCGAGATTTCCGAATATCAGCAGCCAGTCCAGCAGGATGTTCAATCCGCTTTTTATCACGGCGGCGTACATAATGGGCCTGGTAATGCCCGCCCCCTGGAGGATCGAACCGGAAGAGATTTCGAATCCGAAAAAGATCAGAGACAGGGACAGCAGCCTGAGATAGCGAGTCGCGGCATCGTGAACCAGTCCGCCGGCTCCCAGCAGTCTGAATATCCAGGCGCCGGCAAGCTGCCAGAATAGAAAAAGCCCGAGACCCAACAGCGTTGAAAAGAACAGTGAACTCTCCGCATAGCCCCGGGCCCGATCATTGCGATGAGCGCCCAGGGATTGGGCGATAAGGATGGTAAGACCGGTGGCCGCCGAAACGAGAAAAAAACTGACCGCATTGTAGGGGACCATTACATTGCCGAGGGCGGAAAGGTACAGGCTGTTGATATTTCCCAGAAATGCCCGATCGATAACGATCTGAAGATGGGCCACCAGGGTCTGCACCATAATGGGAAGGGCGATTGAAAGCAGGGGCTTGATCCCGTCCGTTTTATGCACCGGATTTATCTGACTTCAACCCGGTGAAAATAGCGGGTGAGCTGATCGGTCAAATCCAGGATCTCCGACTCAGCATCCCGATCGCAGGCATCCTGCATGAGCTTGCCAAGCCGGGAAACCTCGTCAAAGCCGTATGTCCCGCCTTCGCCCTTGAGCCGATGCGCGAGGTTTCGGATCGAGGGAATATCGCCGTCGGAGTGCAGGCGCCGGATTTCATCCAGCATACCCAGGGTGTCTACCACGTACTGCTTCGCATAGGGTTTGATTATCGGGTCAACTTCGATAATAATCGCTTCCATCTCCAAAAATTCCTCCGATAACTCATCCGGAAACTCCAAAGTTTCATCAGCGCCCCGGGCAATGGCGACGGGAGGTTCCGGGAGATCCTCCCCCTTCAGTGCCTGGGAAACCACCTGAGTGAGGCGGTGACGGGAAATCGGCTTGGTAAAATGACCGTCGCAGCCCGCTTCGATGCTCGCATTCACGGTAGTATCCATGGCGTCTGCGGTGAGAGCCAGAATGATCGCCGGTTTCCCCTGACGGGCCTGTTCTATCTGACGGATCCTTCGGGTCGCCTCGTAACCGTCCATGCCGGGCATGTTTATATCCATCAGGACCAGATCGTAACGACCGGATTCGAATAAGGCAACTCCCTGGGCCCCGGATGACGCGATGCTGAGATTGATTCCGGTAGGTTCGAGAAATCGCTCGATCACCAGCTGGTTGTTCGCTGAATCTTCGACCAGGAGCAGGCGGTAGGATGAAAAATCCGGTGACCCAGCGGCGAACCGGGAATCGCTTTCCCGAGCGTTTGAAACCGCGCCGAGGGCCTGGGCAATATCTTCCGGAGAGAAGGGCTTATTGATCTCGCTTTCAACGGGGAATAAGCTGCCGATGGCGACCCGGGCCACATAGGAGAAATTCCGGACCAGGTGCAGCCTGTCCCGCTCCCGCTTCAAATCGCCCTGGATACCTCTGTGGATGATGGCATCCTCCAGAAACAGCAAACGGGCAGGCGCAGACTCAGTGGCGCGCAATACCTCCGACAATTCGTTCTCATCGGAACAAGCTGACATGCCGTCGCGGCTAAACGCGTCAGCATATATCTGCCTCACCAGGGGATCCCCATCGGCGACGATGACCGCGCAACCTTCCGGCATATTCGAAAGCAGATTGGCGGAAAGCGTATAATTTTTTCGGCTTTCCAGAGGCAGAGATACGGTGAAACTGGAACCCCGCCCGACCTCGCTTTCCAGGCTGATGCGTCCGTCCATGAGCTCCACCAGTCCCCGGGTTATGCTGAGGCCCAGCCCCGATCCGCCGTACACCCGGCTGGTTCCGGCGTCACCCTGGGTGAAATGATGGAAAATATCCTGCTGCTTCTCCCCGGGGATGCCGATTCCCGTATCACTGACGCAGATTTCCAGCTCACCGCAGCGATCGCTTCGCGGATCACCGGGCTCCACATCGGGCATTTCGCGGAACGTCACGCTCAGGTGGATATGCCCGGATTCGGTGAATTTCGCGGCATTGCTCAGAAGATTTGTGAGGATCTGTGAAATGCGCAACTGGTCGGAGAGAATTTCTTCGGGCACCGCCGGGTCCACCCGGTACAGCATCTGCACTCCCTTTTCCTGGGCACGGTATGCCTGAATGATGGTGATATCGCGGATCAGATTTCTGGGGCTGAAGAATGCACGGTCGATGCTCAATCGACCTTCATCCATCCGGGAATAGTCGAGAATGTCATTGATCAGCAGCATCAGCTCCTGCCCAGCCATCTGAAACAGATCTACGAAGCGCTTCTGATCGCGGTCCAGATCGGTGATCGAAAGCATGTCTGCCATACCCAGAATCGCATTGAGCGGGGTGCGGATTTCATGGCTCATGGAAGAGAGAAAGCGGGCCTTGCTCAGATTCGCCATATCGGCTTTTTCCTTCGCTTCCTCGAGGGCTGCGACGGCTTCCATTAATTCACGGGTCCGTTCGCTTACCCGCTCCTCGAGATTCTCGTTCAGGGATATGATCTGGGACTGGGCTTCTATCTGTTCGCTGATATCGATACCGAACGATATCAATTGATAAAAGCCCTCGGGATCAAGAACTTTGACACCGCGCCAGCTCACGATACGCCCGCTTTCCCCGGCCCGTTCACGGCCCTGGATCTCCAGTCCGGGAGAATTGTCCGAGAAGTACCCCGTCGATTTGTTCCCTTACCAGCGGCCGGATGTCATCCTCGAAAAACAGGTCCAGCCAGGACCGGTACCTCAGATCGTCGGCGGGAGCCCCCACCAGACTCTCGGCGGCGGAATTCACCAGGCGGATCCGATAGTTGACATCGATCCCGATGATAATAGCCGATGCATTTTCCAGTATCCGGGTGATATAATCCCTGGTCTCCTGGAGACGCTCGAACTGGCCCTGAACCCGCTGTACCAGGAGGTTCACCGAATCCTCGATGAGTGAGAATTCATTTTCCCGCTCACCCAGGTCAACCGCGAACCCTTTTAGCTTCCTGACATCCAGGGTATTGAGCTGGGCATCCAGACGGGACATAGGGCGCGCCACGGTCCGCTTCAGGATAAGCGCATTGATTACTCCGAAAATCACCACCGTCACCACGGAGAATAAAAACGCCAGGATTACCGCCGTGCCGGTCCGGTCCAGAAGGTAGTCGCGATCGATCACCAGGATCAAATTTGCCAGGACCTCCCTGCGTCCGCCGGGAGCCGGTGCGGAAAGTATTTGTCGGTCGAGAAAAAAGCTGCCCGCTTCGTCCAGTTCCGAATAGGGATCAAATACGCTCCGACTGTGGGAATGCCGGATCGGGAGTTCATCGGAGTCGATAATGTAGTGGCGGATGCGCCCTTGGCCGGCAGACCCTTCCAGCAGATAGATTTCGCTGATTACCGGATACCGGATGGCACCGCCCAGAAGCAGATCTTCATCGCTCCGATCCGAGCGCTCCAGGGCTGAACGAAGCGGCGGGGACAGAACCGTGAACATTCCCTCCATCAGATCGACGGTCTGCCGGAATACGATACCGTAATACAGCAATCCGATGATCAGGGATATCACGATAGCCGCCAGCGCCAGGAAATACGTGACCCGGGAAATCAGGGTGTTGACCAGGGTCCCGGATTTAGGCCGGTTATCCGCTGACTTGTATGTATGGTTCTGGGCCGCAGTTCTCATGTAGGTACATACAGTATAGGCTTAAATCAACAGAAGCTCCAATATCGGACGAAATGTCGCTGATCGGGGTAACTTGCAAAAAGCCCGGAATTCATCTATACAGGGCTCATGAGCCAGAGCCAACCCATCATCGTCGGGAGCGTCGCTGACAACCCCTTTGTAGCGGATATTGCCCAGCACATGGGCCAGAGCACTCACTACTCGGACCTGATATCCCTGAAGAGTTTCCTGAACAGTGAATTCTGTCCGCGATTCATCGTTGACGAACAAAACTGGGAGCAAATCGGCAACAAGCTCAAGGACCGGACGGTGCTCATTGTATCGACCACCCAGACCATGCATCATCGGGACGATCTGGCCATGCGCAATTTTCTCATCGCCCGAGCCGCCAAGGATAACGGTGCCGATCGTGTAATCCTGCTGGAACCCGACCTGTTCTACAGCGCACAGGACCGGGGACCGAGGCCGGAACACGGATTCGTCGACTTTGACCGAAGCGACAAGGATTACAAGAAATTCGACGGCCAGCCCTTTTCCAGCCGTCTGTATGCCGACCTCCTGAAGGAATCCGGGGTGGACGAGGTCATAACGATTCATAATCATTCGAATTCGGTGAAGCGACTGTTTATGGAGCGCTTTTCCGGCCATTTCCACAATCTTCAGCCCAGCGACGTCTTCGCCAACTACATCCAGGAATCTGATATCGTGGACGCCTCGAAACTGGTGCTCTGCGCGCCCGATAAGGGCGCTGCTCCTTTTGTGAGGGAGGTCAAGGGACATTTCGAAGATGATTCGGTCCCGACGATTATCCTGGAAAAGGAACGCACCGGAGAGCGGGAAATCAGGATGGATATCAACCCGGAATCTCAGCTGGGTTTCGAGGACGTGAAGGGAAAGCACGTGGTGGTCATCGACGACATGGTCCGCACCGGCGGCACCATCATCCAGGCCTGTTCGAAACTACGGGAATCCGGTGCTGAACGGATCGTTTTCGTCGTGACCCATTTTTACTCGTCACAGGAAGGGCGCATCAAATTGAACAATCCGGTGATCGATGAAATCGTAACCACCAGCAGCATTCCCCAGATCCTGAACCGGGATATGCAGGGCAGGTTGCGCCATAAAATGGTGGTTCTGCGAATCGCGAGGTGGATCTCGAACTACATCCACATGATGATGGAGCCCGACAGCGAACCCTTGAAGCGACCCTACTATATCGAAGATATGTCCAGCAAAAACCCCCGCTGGAAAGATCCCCTCGGTCCCCTGTTCAATCATCATAACTGAGAAATGAAAGGAATTGCCCATCCTCCAGCCGGCGGTAGAAACAACTGCGACGGGCTTTTCCGTCGGAGTCCCGGGTGTGGCAGGCGCCTTCGCCGGCCATTTCCACCCGATAGACCAGAGCGTCCTGATCGCAATCCACCAGAATTTCCCGGACAACCAGGTAATTTCCCGACGACTCACCCTTCGTCCAAAGGGATTGCCGCGACGTGCTGAAAAAGGTGGCTCGTCCGCTTTTCCGGGTTGACTCAAGGGCTTCGCGGTTCACATATCCGAGCATAAGGATCTGGCCGCTCTGTACATCCTGCACCACGCACGGCAACAGCCCCCCCCGTTTATCAAAATCCGGAAGGAAGCGGCTTCCCTCCTCCCGCTGGCTGTCACCCTGACTCATGAGCCAGCACCGGACAGGGGGTCGGCAATGCCGAGTACTTCGGCCTGGGACCGGTATATTTCAGCGATGCCCTCGGCGGCGGAATCCAGCAGGATATCGAGTTGGGAACGGTCGAAACTGTCCCGTTCGCCGGTACCCTGAACCTCGACGAACTTCGTACCGCGCATTACCACGTTCATATCGACATCGGCCCGGCTGTCCAGGGCGTAATCGAGATCACAGTGCACCGCACCGTCCACGACGCCGACGCTCACCGCCGCCACCGGGCCCAGGATGAGTTCCGCCGGATCCCGGTTCTGTTCGGCGCAGAGAACCCACAGGGCATCCACCAGGGCGACGTAACCGCCGGAAATAGCGGCGGTGCGGGTCCCGCCGTCCGCCTG
>CAWZYW010000087.1:0-8024 GCA_963966255.1 uncultured Salinispira sp.
CCCTCGGCACCCGGAAGACGGATCGATTCAAAATAGCTTTCCTGTATTTCGCTGATGGCCAGCACTTCTTCCTCGGTGAAGCGTAGACGCTCGAGGGACCCGAGGGTCTCCCGGTCCACGGCACCGCTCTGGGCGAAGATACCGCCGGCGATGGTCAGGAAGAGGATCCCGATAAACAGGCGCCCGGCAGTTCTGATTCGATTTCGTCGGAATATGTGTTCGGCTTTCATGGCAACTCCTGTGGGGAGCTTGGCTCCCGCTTGTTCTTCGCCTTATATGACGGGATCCGGGGTCCGCCGGTTCGATTTTTCTGCTGTTTCTAATCTACTTTTTCGCCTGTCCCGGGCTTACGAAGGGAAATACATAAGGCAGAAATCACAGACATTGGTGTTTGTCGGTCCGGTTTTAAACAGAATCCCCTGGTCAGCCAGATAATGATACGAATCACTGCGGCCGAGCCACAGCTCAGGGTCCGGACCACCGGCGAGTCGCCGGACATCCTCAGGGGTGATAATCGCCCCGGCGGCGTCGGTGGGACCGTCGTTCCCGTCGGAACCGGCGGCCAGGAAATACGCCCGGGGCAGATGCCTGCTGCGGAGTACGGTGTTCAGGTAGGAAAGGCCCAGCTCCTGGTTGCGGCCGCCCAGACCGTCTCCCCGCAGGGTGACGGTGGTCTCCCCGCCGCAGAGTATCAGGCGGTTGGAAGCCTGATGATCCGCCGCCATGCCGGCGAACAGTTTGGCCTGCTCCCTGGCCTCTCCGGTCAAATGCGAAGTAAGGATGATGGACTCGATTCCGCGGCTGCGGGCCAGATCCGCCGCAGCCTCCAGAGCGGCGCGGTTGTTGCCCAGAACAATGGTATTCACCCGTTCGAAGACCGGCGATCCCGGCTTCGGTGTCTCAAGCGACGGATCCTTAAGCCCCCGCCGGAAATGAGCGAGCAGCGGATCCGGAATCCTTCCCGCGATGTCATATTTATCAATTATTGACCATACGTCGGCGAAGGTGGACGGATCGGGTACGCCCGGACCCGATGCGATCACTTCCACATCATCCCCCACGACGTCGGAAAGGAGAATATTGATCATCCTGGCGGGCCGGGCCAGTTCGGCCATGCGCCCCCCCTTGATACCGCTGGAATGCTTCCTGAGGGTATTCAGTTCGTGGATATCCGCACCGCATTCCAGCAGAACCCGGGTCATTTCCTGGATGTGATCGTATCCGAGACCGGGAAACGGCCTGGTCAGCAGGGCCGATCCCCCGCCGGAAATAAGATTGATCACCAGGCTCCGTTCGTCGGCGTTCTCCACGAACGCGGCGATTTCACGACCTGCCTGGATGCTGTTCTCGTCGGGGACCGGATGCCCCGCCTCCTTCAGCCTCACATACTGGGTCGGTGCGGTATGCCCGTATTTCACCGCAACCAGACCTTCCACGGCGCCGGTATATTCCTCGAGGATCAGCTCCATGGCGCCGGCCATGGGAGCGCTGGCTTTTCCGGCACCGGTAATGAGAATACGATCGAAATCTCCCAGATCAATCCGCAGCTCGTCGTATCCGTGATGCTCATCGCCCTTGATTATCAGATGCCCTGATTCATACGCTATCCGGTCCATGATCATCTGACGGGGATCGACCCGGCGCACCGCAGCGAAATACAGTTCTTCCAACAGCTCCCTGGACATGATCCTTCCTTTGTTTCGTTTTATCAGCAGTATAGGTGATTATCAGGGTATTTTCAGAAATAAATTGACGCGTCGGCAATTCGGCACTACAATTCGGGCATAAACTAAACCGGTTTACCTCATTATATCAGGTAATACAGGAGTACTCATGTCTTCAATTTCCGAATCCCGCAGAAGCGGGATCCTCATGCACCCCACGTCCCTTCCCGGCGATTACGGGATCGGAAGTCTCGGCGCGCATGCTCGTAAATTCATCGATTTTCTTATTACCGCCGATCAGCGTTTATGGCAGATCTGCCCCCTGGGCCCCACCGGATACGGCGACTCGCCGTACCAGTGCTTCTCCGCCTTTGCAGGGAATCCATATCTCATCGACCTGGATCAGCTGATCGAAGACGGACAGCTGAACGGCAGCGAGCCGGAATTCGCAAAGCTTCACAAGCTTCCCAAAGAAAAGGTCGATTTCGGCTCAGTGATCCCGGCAAAACTGAAACTCCTCGAGCGGGCTTTCGAGGTTTTCCACGATGCCCACGAATCCGGTGAGCTCGACCCGGTAACCAAGGCCCGATATCGGCGATTCTGCACCGACCAGGCTTCCTGGCTCGAAGATTTCGCCGAATTCATGGTGATAAAGGCTTCTCAGGGCGGCGTGAGCTGGGACAACTGGCCGGAGGATCTTCGCAAGCGAAAGCCCGAAGCCCTTGATCAGATACGCAAAGCACATGTCCGGGACATCGCCTTTCAGAAGTACCTGCAATTCACCTTTTTCCGGCAGTGGGCGGAGATCCGCGCCTATGCGGGGAACGCGGGGATAGACATCATCGGGGACATGCCGATTTTCGTTGCATATGACAGCGTGGACGCCTGGGCTCATCCGGAACTCTTTCAACTAGATGATCAAGGGCACCCCACTTCGGTCGCCGGTGTTCCGCCGGATTATTTTTCGGAAACCGGTCAGCTCTGGGGAAACCCCCTTTATAACTGGGATTTTATGCGTTCAAGGAGTTTCACGTGGTGGATCGATGTACTAAAGGCGAAAATGGATTTGTACGATATCGTCCGCATTGACCATTTCAGAGGCTTCGAAGCATTCTGGTCGGTACCCTATGGAGATAAAACCGCCATCAACGGCCGGTGGATCAAGGCTCCCGGAACCGAACTGTTCGCGGCCATCAAAAAGGCGCTGCCCGAGGCTAATATCATCGCCGAGGATCTGGGGGTCATCACCCGGGAAGTTGAAGAACTGATCGACTTCACCGGATATCCTGGCATGAAGGTCCTGCAGTTCGCCTTCGATTCTAATGACGACAGCGATTTCCTCCCCCACAACTATAATCGCAACGCCGTGGTCTACACCGGCACCCACGACAATGAAACCGTGAATGCATGGTACGCCAATGCCTCCAAGTCAGATCGGGAAATGGCCGCGCGCTATCTGGGAATTTCCCCTGACGATCGGGAAGTTCATTGGGACTTCATACGCTGCGCCAGTTCTTCGGTGGCCGCCACCGCAGTATTTCCCCTTCAGGACGTGCTGGGACTGGGGGAGGAAGGCCGCTTTAATCTGCCGGGAACCCTTGGAGGCAACTGGGACTGGCGCTTTGCTGAAGAACAGCTGACCGCGGAGCGCGCCGCAAAACTGGCAGAGATCACCAGGACCTTCGGCCGGGCCTAGTCACAGCTACCGCCGGGCCCACCGACAATTTTATTTCGACGGAAGGTTTATACCGCATGAAACGAGAACTGCTGAATTCCACAATCTACTCCATTTTCGTCAGGAATTACTCTGAGGACGGGACCTTCGCCCGGGTTCAGGACGATCTGGGGCGAATAAAATCCCTCGGCGCCGAAATCATCTGGCTCATGCCCATCCATCCCATCGGAACCGTCGCGAGAAAGGGCGCGCTGGGTTCGCCCTATGCCATCTCCGATTATCGGGGCATCAATCCGGATTACGGCACCCTGGAGGATTTCCGCCGGCTGGTGCAGCGGGCTCATGAACTCGGCCTGAAGGTGATGATCGATGTGGTCTACAACCACACGAGCCCCGACAGTCTGCTCTTTGCACAACACCCGGATTGGTTTTACCGCAACGCGGACGGTTCTCCCGGAAACCGCATCGGCGACTGGTCCGATATCATCGACCTGGATTTTTCCAATTCTGACCTGAGGGAGTACCTGATCGAGAGCCTGAAATACTGGCTGGAACAAGGCGTCGACGGATTCCGCTGCGATGTCGCCCCGCTGATTCCTCTGGACTTCTGGATCGACGCGCGGAAGGCCTGCGAATCCGTAAAGCCCGATATAATCTGGCTGACCGAATCGGTCGAACCGACGTTTATCGAGGAGCTGCGAAGCCGCGGTTTCTTCTGTCATTCCGACGGGGAAATGTACCGGGCATTCGACATCGCCTACGATTACGACACCTATTTCGCCATGCACCAGTACCGGGCCGGAGCCATTTCCCTGGAACAGTACCTGGATCTCAAGCGAATACAGATTTACAGTCTCCCGGGGGAAGCGATAAAACTGCGCTACATCGAGAATCATGACACCCCCCGGGGCGCCCAATGGTTTCCCGAACTCCGGGCACTGAGGAATTACACCGCCTTCAGCTTTTTCGAGCGAGGCTGTTCACTGGTTTACAACGGTCAGGAGGTCGGTGAGAGCAATCGAACAAGTCTGTTCGACCGGGATCCCGTTGACTGGCAGGGGAATCCTGAGCATGTCGGGTTTATTCAAAGCTGCATCGCCATGAAAAAGTCCCCGGTTATGAGGGACGGCTGGTATGAACTGCCCCGGGGGCCGGTGCGGGGCTTGGCTTTGGCAGCCTATCGGGATGTAGCGGACTCCGCCCGCAAGAGATACCGCCGCATCGGTATCTTTAATATTGAGGGAAAGACCGGTGAGCTGAATCTGGGAGACTACCTCCCGGAACTGGCCGGCCTGGACGGCGAGTTCGCCAATGTATTGAACTATTCCGGAGCCGCCGCCTCACTGAGCATCTTCTCGGGTAAAATCGCCATTCCCTCAGAGCCGCTGGTGATCGACCTTCCCTGATCGCCGGCGCTGGATTTCCCGGCGGCGCGGGCACCCTCTTCGGCGATCCGCATCTGTCTCCGGGCCCACAGGAGGGTGATGATTGCCGCCGACCAGTTGACGATAACCAGGCCGAACCAGACCCCCCGTTCCGCCATACCGAGGGCGAAGGAAAGCAGGGAAAATACCGCGGCCGGGGCCAGGACCTGGCGGTACAGGCCCATCCACATGGTCATGGCGGGCTTTTTCAAACCGCTCAACACTGAGTTGGCCTGGAACAGGATGACATAACTGTAAAATGTGAGTCCCTGGATAAGAAGGTATTGATACCCGATGCGGATAACGTCCTGATTTTCGGTAAACACCGACAGAATGGCCCGGCCGAAAATCAAAACCGGTGTGAGAAGTGCGATCATGATATACAGACCGTATCGCTGGGTGACCCGGAAACTCTCCCGAACCCGATCCAGTCGGCCTGCGCCGTTGTTCTGACCCACCAGGGCGGAAAGGGCGAAGGTAAGGCCCATGTTGGGAATAAGCGCGATCTGCTCCACCCGGATGGCCGAACCGTATGCCGCAACCACATCAGTTCCATAACGGGAAATAAACCAGGTGATGACAAAGGTCCCCAACGCCATGACCATGAAGCTCATCATCGCCGGCAATACCTGGGATATCAGCTCCCGGGCAGAACGCTTCTCGGGGATAAAATCCGAAAACTTCATGCCCTTTAGCGCTCCGCTATCAACGGCCTTGCGAAGTATATAAATTGAGGTCATCGCCTGGATAAAGATGGTAGCCAGGGCGATACCCCGCTCTTCAAGAGCGGGAATGATCGTGGCGCCGCCGATCACGACTCCCCGCATCAGGATCGGATCCAGTGCCAGGTTCAGGAAGAATCCGGCGATCAGTGAATTCCTGAAAATCTTCGAGTTCCCCCGGGCAGCCAACGCCGAGTTGAACACCGAGTTCAGGCTGATGAATATTCCCCCGACCACGATTACCGAGGCATACCCGTAGGCCCGGGGCATTACCGCAGCTTCGGCATTCATGAAGGAAAAAATCGGCCTGATCAGGAAAAACAGGGGCACCGAAAGCATGATCTGGGCGATTACCGTGAAGCTGATGGCCTGGGCGAATATATGCCGGGCGCGATCCTCTTCCCTGGCGCCGAGATAATTGGAAATCAGCGCATTGGCGCCCTGTGAAAACCCGACGCCGATGGCCATAACCACCATATACAGGGGGAAGTTCAACGACAGAGCTGCCAGTGAATCCGTGGACAATTGCCCTGCCCAGAAGGTGTCGACCACATTATACATGGTGGTGAAAATCGTACCGATACTGGCCGGTATCGCGATATATCTGATCAGCCCGGGTATGGGATCGTTGACCAGATCAATGGGTCTTGCTGATTGCTGTTCAGCCATGGAACCTCCGGTGGCGACATAGGTAGCACAAAGCTAAACCCCGGCGGGCACAGAAGCAAGATCTCAGGATGCGAATTCGCAACATTCCTGAGTATTTTTATCATTTTTACCGCCTGCTTCCGGGTTTCTGTACTTTTATCCCGCCCCGCGCCATAATAGGCCAATGGGCGACCTGCAGAGCATCACCGGAATTCTGAAAACTCTCTCTGATCAAAATCGCATAAGGGTTCTCACACTTCTCGAGAACAACGAGCTCACCGTCAAAGAAATGCTGGAAATTCTTCAGATCAGCCAGTCGACCCTCAGTTCTCAGCTGAGCCAGTTGAAGGAATCCGGTCTGGTGAAATCCCGGCGGGAGGGCCAGTTCGTATACTACAAGCTCCCGCGCCAGTTCTCCGACGAATTCAATCGCCCGCTCCTGGGTCTTATCCTGCCCTATATAAAAGAGGCAGAGTGGTACGATCGGGATCAGAGAAATCTCCGGGAAGTCTTAAAAAAGCGAAGAGCCGCTTCATGGCAGTATTTTGCTGATCGCAACGTACAGAACAGCCGCAGTCCGGGACAGACCTGGGAATCCTTCGCAATGGGTATCATGAGCCTGTTACCGGCCAGCCGCATCGCCGATTTCGGTTGCGGTGCCGGAAGGATCGCAGCCCTCCTGTCGGAATTCGGTCACGAGGTGATCGGCGTTGACAACAATCGCAAACAAATCGCCGCAGCCTCGGAGCTTCACGCTGATCAGGCAGAACGGCTGAGTTTCGTGCTGGCGGATATGGAAGACTGCGGACTTGAGGATCAAAGCGTGGACATCGTCCTGATCAGCCAGGCGCTGCATCACAGCGCTGAGCCGTCAAAAGTCATTGCCGAAGCAGCCAGGGTACTCCGGCCCGCAGGGCAGGTTCTCATCCTGGATCTGCACATGCATAATCAGGACTGGCTGCAGGACCGCTTCGGGGATTACTGGCTGGGTTTTAATCAGGAACGGCTTGAGGAATGGCTGCGGGAAGCCGGCCTGATTCCAGCGGGAGCCCGCATACTCCGCTCGGACTCAGAACATCCTGATATCGACACCCTGATCATCCATGGAAGGAAGCCGGGATAATCAATTCCGGTTGAACCGGGGGGACATTCGACAGGTTCGGAACGTTTGCCGGCGGGGAGACTCGAACTCCCACACCATTGCTGGCGGCAGATTTTGAGTCTGCTGCGTCTACCAATTCCGCCACGCCGGCCCGTTTCGTATCCTGGACTATAACCCGTTTTATCAATCCTATGCAATCTGTGGCGAGGGCCGGCAAGAATGTGCATAATACAGGCATGCGAATCCGCCGGGATACTTCCATACTAAATACATTCAAGACCATCGCGGCGGCCGTTATCCTTCTCATAAGCATTCCATCCTGCCGTTCGACGCCGGAGAGCCCCGAAGCCCTCGATGCCCTTGCCGGCATCGAAAATGCGCCGCCGCTTATCGATCTTGCTCTTCAGCGCATCGGGCAGGTGAGCGATGCCGATTCACGCCTGTTTATTCTCACCAACGCCGCTTCCTCGCTGGTGAACCAGGATGATCCGGACCTGGCCGAAGATATTCTGGACATCGCCCTGGCGTTTGTCCGGGAAAACTACAGCGGTCCGCGCTTCATAGAAGTACTGGTGGAAGTCAGCGATGCATATACCAATACCGGGGTGATCTCGAAAAGCGTGGTTCTTCTGGAAGAGGCCCTGACGCTGGCACGAAGCGGTACCGGCGGGGAACAGAACGGACGGCTTGTTCAGGAAATTATCATCTCATGCTTTTCCATCGGCAGCGACGCCCTGGATCTCCTGAGGCTGGCGGTTCAGCAAATATATATCATCGAGAGCTATGAGC
>CAWZYW010000088.1:0-7904 GCA_963966255.1 uncultured Salinispira sp.
TCGTGGGCTCGGAGATGTGTATAAGAGACAGGACGTATTCCACCGGGGTGGTGCTGGGAGATGATTCCTCTTCGGATGCCACCGCGAAGCCCCGGCCGTTGAAATCGTAGCGGCCTTCGAATTCCGCGGGTCTTTCAACGGCGGATTCCCTCTCGTCGGCACCGGCGGATGAGGTATTGGTATCGGCGGGTTCCGCATTTTCCTGGGATACTGATTCAGACGGCGCTTCCAAAGGAGCTTCTTCCGGCGGGAAGAATACTCCCTGAAAATAAAATCCAATCGCCAAAACGACGGTGGAAAGGATTACCGCTAATAGCGTTTTTCTGTCCATTGTCTTTTCCTCGCGGATAATTCCGGTGCGTGTCGGACTTCCTGAGTGAACGAAGCCGGGCAGGCAACCTGTTGATTACCACTTATGTACGCATGAGCTTAGATTTCGAAAGCAGTTCGGTCATCTGATTAACACGATCGTCGTAAGTATAACTGCCGGGATAGAACACGCATGCTATATCATATCCCGGCACGATCTGCATTTTATGCAGCCGGAATATTTCCCGCCCTATCCGCTTTATCCGGTTTCGGCTGACGGCATTGCCATACCGTCGCCCCGGGGTCACCAGGATTCGTGTTATATCCTGATGATTATCCCGGTACATCAACTTCAAACCTTTGGTACTCACAAAAGAAGAAGACGCGAAGAGATTTCTGATATCCCCGCGTCTTCTAATCCGTTCTTCCCTAGTAAGGCTTTTTCTCATCGGAAATGCTGAGTTTCTTCCGGCCTTTTGCCCGGCGCCGTTTCAGTACGAGCCGACCGCCTTTGGTCTTCATGCGCTCCCTGAAACCGAACTTCCGGTTCCGCTTGGTGCGGCTCGGCTGATATGTTCGCTTCATCGCTGTACTCCTTAAATCTCGATTGCGCTCTTTATCGGTTTTTTACCTGCACAAATTGGTAGCGTAGTATAATTTTTCACCCCGGGTCTGTCAATCTAGGGCAAGTCATTGCCTGCTAGTAATTTACTTCGTTTTTACCGCTTCTTTGCCCGTTTACTCAGTTCTTCCAGGCGTCGAAAGGTTTCAGCGAGTTCAGGATCGTCGGGCCTGGAGATTTCGCGCTGCATCCTGTCCCCGGGGTGCGGGGTATCCGGAACTTCCGTCTGTGAATCGCCGGTATCGGGATTCGCGGAAATATCCTGGGCTTTTATGTTATTCCCCAGCATGCGCGCCTCTCTCCGCTCGAGAAAGCGTTCGCTGGTGACCTTTTGAACGAATATTCCACGGATTCCCAGTTGGGGATACCGTTTTTTCAAGCGGAACAGAATGCGCTTTTTTGAAAATTCCAACTTCTGCATCCATCCGGGATGATCAACGAAAAGTACCAGCGATCCGTTTTTTACATCGACCGGTTCGGTATGCGCTGCGATGTCTTCCAGATCTTCACCGAGAATCGAAGACCATGATGAAAATAGGTTAAGATAATCCTGTCCCTCCCGGCTCCCCAGAACGGGTATAAACGCCCGGAGCACTTCATCGGCTTTTTTCATCTCATATTCCAGACTGTTACTCGGCCATCGCCGTATACCTGCCGTCTTCGACCCGATACCTGATCGAGTTACCACCCTGATACAAGCTTATATTCTCATCGGGCAAAAAGGTAAAGAACGCCTGCTGGTACTTCGGCAATTCAAGCATGAATTTCTTCCTCTTGGGAGCATCCAGTTCCAGGAGCACGTCATCCAGAAGGAGTACCGGCGCTTTGCCGGCCATTCTGGCATAAAGCCTGGACTGGGCGGCCCGAAGGACCAGGCTCATAAGCCTCAACTGCCCCGTGCTGGCCTCTTTCAGGAAGTCCCTGCCTCCCAGCCTGAAAAGGAATCGGTCCCGATGAGGGCCGGAGGTGCTGGTGTTCAAGGCAAGATCCCGATCCCTGTGAGCTTCAAGGTATCGAACGACATCCGCCGGATCGTCCCGCTTCCAGGATGGTCGGTATTCGATGGACAGGGCTTCTCCCAATTGGCTCACCGCCTCGAAAAGCGGGGTAAACAGCTCGTTGAAATCGGAAATGAGTTCCGCCCTGCCCCGCTGTATTTCAAGCCCGCTGTCGGCCATCTGAGCGTTGTAGACGTCGAGCATAGTCATGTCCCGATCCTTGATGATCTGGTTCCGGGCTTTCACGATCCTGCTGTAGTTTCTCAAGTGATCCACGAAACTGATCCGGTAGGTGCTGATGCACTGGTTGAAAAACCAGCGCTGCTGATCCGGTGCGCCTTTTACGAAATCGATATCGTCATGGCTGAAGATGATGCAGGGTACCTGGTCGGCCAGTTCCTTACGGTCCTTAACCGCAGATCCGTTCAGACGGATTTCTTTTTTCCGTTCTGCATAGCGCACACTGATTTCGGAATCTATCGCCGAGCCGGGATCTCGCCACTTCCCCCGGACCGCCATTTCCCGGCTTCCATGCCGGAGCATCACTTCGTCGCGATTGCTCCTGAAGCTTCGGCCGTAGGCCAGAAGATACAGGGCTTCGAGAAAATTGGTTTTCCCCTGGCCGTTGGGACCTACAAAAAATACCTGCTCGTGATGAACAGGTATTTTTTGCTCGCGGATATTGCGGAAATTGACCAGGCTGACTTCCGTAAACGGCATCCCCTTCCCGGTGCGCCTAATCGTTGAGGTTCATCGGCATTACGATGTGTAAGAAATCTTCTTCCGGTACCGCATTGATGCTGATGGCCCGCGTGGTTTCGGTGAACTCGATACTGATATCTTCGGAACCGATGACCCGCAGGGGGTCCGAGAGGTACGTGAAATTCATGGCGATTACCGTTTCCGGTCCGGCGTATTCGCAGGGGATGTCTTCCCTGGCGGTTCCCAGGTCGCTCTCGTCTGATCGGAGGCTTATCTGGTTTGCGCTGAGATCCATGTAAATCCGTCTCGACCGCTCGACCATGAGCGATACCCGTTTCAGCGCCTCGTTCAGCTCCCCCCGATTCACCGTCAGCCGGTGTTCCTGGCTGTCGGGAATTACCCGCTGGTAATTGGGAAAAGTCCCTTCGATCAAGGCCGATGAGATTTTCTGATTATCGAATTCCATAAACACATGCTTGTCGGTAATGGCTATTGAAATCATGCCCTCGCCGCTTGAGAGCTTTTTCACCAGGCCGAGAATTTTCGGAGGGATGATTACGCCGGCGAAGTCGGGGACCGGGGTACCGAATTCCTTCCGGATGTATGCCAGCCGCTTTCCGTCGGTGGCTACCATCAGAACCTGATTATCGCTTTTCTCGAAAAACACCCCGTTCATGAAATAGCGGGTCTCATCGTCGGAAACGGCGAAAATCGTCTGTGAGATCATCTCGTTGAATTCCGCCTGGGGAACCTGGAAAAAACTATCCTGATCGGCCTTCTGAATCTCGGGATATTTATCCGCCGCCATGGTCTTCAGACGAAAGTCGATTTTCTTGAATCGGGGAGCGATAATAAACCGCTCACCTTCCTGCTCTGAAAATTCGATTTCACCGCTGGGGAGCGTGCGGAGGATCCCAGAGAGCTTTTCGCAAAAGGTCGTCGTGCGGCCGGGTTCGATCACATCCACCGGAATCCGGGTTTCAAAACTCACCTTCAAATCGGTCGCCCGGATCAGCAGGCTGTCACCTTCCGCTTCAAGGAGAACGTTCGACAGGATGGACAGGGCGTTGCGGGAAGATATGATTTCCTGGGCTACGGATATCTCTTTGAGAAAAACGTCCCGTTCGCATGAAAATCTCATTGTGCGCTCCTTTGGTTTAACAATGCCCCGAGGTGCATATCCGGACGTGATTTACTCACCGACACTGTAAATACTATATCTATATATATTAGTAGTAGTACTAGTAGGGCCTGTTGAAATGTGAATTCAGGCAATAACTCCTTACTGCACGTACAACTAAGCATGTGGAAGCTTTCGGTATAACCCGAAAATTCTATCCACATTTCCACACATCTTTACGGTTTTCCACATAAACTGTCAATGAATTCACATTGTACCAGCAGTTGGCGGAATTAGCTCCTATTACTTGCCTCCCGGATATCCTTCTTCAAATTATCCAGCTGGGAAACGAGATACGGATCGGTTTTCATCCGTTCCTTGACCCGGTCGCAGGCATGCATCACGGTGGTGTGGTCCCGGCCGCCGAATTCCAGGCCAACTTCGGTGGTGGAATATTCAGTGATGTCCCGGGCGATGTACATGGCCACCTGTCGTGGAAACGCGATGGTTTTTGTCTTCCGTTTGCTTTTTAATTCCTGCACGGTGACGCCGAAGTATTCGGATACCATCCGCTGGATAACGCTGATGGTGATGTTTTTCTGGACCGGCGAAGAAAAGAAATCTTTGAGCTGCTGCTTAGTGATATCCACGGTGATTGTTTTGTTCACCAGCTCGGCGTAGGCGATCAGTTTGGTCAGTGCCGCTTCCAGATCGCGGACGTTGGTGGTCACGTTTTCACAAATCAGGTTCACCGATTCTTCAGGAATCTGGATTCCCGCGGCCTCGATTTTTTTCTTGAGGATTGCGTATCGGGTTTCATAACTTGGCGGCTGAAGATCAACATTCAATCCCCGTTCGAATCGACTTCGGAGGCGGTCGGTCAGGTCTTTCAGCTCGGAAACCGGGCGGTCGCAGGTGAACACCATCTGTTTATTCGAATCGTAGAGTGCGTTGAAGGTATGAAACAGTTCCTCCTGGGTCTCCGGCTTTTTCTGAAGGAAGTGGATGTCATCGATGAGCAGGACGTCGGCGTGGCGATACTTATTCTTGAAGATATGTTGCTTTTTCTCTCGGATAGCCTGGATGAATTCGTTGGTAAAATTTTCCATGGTCACATAGATGATTTTCATATCCGAGAAATCGCCGTACACCGAGTTGCCGATGGACTGAAGCAGATGGGTTTTGCCGAGGCCGACCCCGCCGTATACCAGGCAGGGGTTATAGCCTGTCCCCGGGTTTTTGGCGATAGCCATGGCGGCGTTGGCCGCAAAGGCGTTGTTCTCTCCGATGATAAAATTGTCGAAGGTATAGGCGTCTTTCAGCGCAGGGTGGCTGCGGTTCCTTTGACTATATTGGGCGGCGGGGGAAACGGGAGAACGTGCGCCGGCGTTTGCCGGAGAGCCCGGAGTACCGGGACTCGAATTAGCTGGCCGCGGCATGGATGAAGAGGCGCTATCCGAATGGCTGCTTTTACCCGGTACATTTTCCATCGAGACGGACTTCACCTCGAACTCAAGGGAAATGCGCGAACCTGAGAGCTCCATGAGTTTGTGCTCAATAAGGCTGAGATAACGGCTCTTGACCTGATCCCGATAGAACGATGAGGGCACGGAGACAATAATGGTGTCCTGACGGGAACTCAGGTAGTTCGTCCGGTTGAACCAGAGGCTGTACTCCTGCTCCGTCAGTTCCGCCTGAATCTGTTTTACCGCTTCTGACCAGAACAGACGATAATCGTCCCACTCGCTCATGCAACCTCCAGCAACTGATCATCATACGCTGATCGGCGCTCTTTTTCAATTCATTGTGAAAAGGCGCATAAATATCGAAACGGGAATTACTTAGCTGATTTCGCCTTTCTTTACTTTTTAGTGCCCAACCAGTATAATCTCAAGACTTAAATCAAAAAAAAGGAATCACTGAGACTCTATGCAGGAAAATTACTCAGCATCGAGCATTCAAGTCCTCAAAGGACTGGAAGCGGTGCGGAAACGTCCTGGGATGTACATCGGATCCACCGGACCTAACGGCTTACATCACCTGGTATATGAAATCGTTGATAATTCCATCGACGAAGCCCTGGCTGGATACTGTTCCGAAATATCCGTATTCATCGAGCCGGGAAACGAGATCCTCGTCATCGATGATGGCCGTGGTATTCCCGTCGATATTCACCCCGGCGAGGGAGTCAGCGCGCTGGAAATCGTACTGACTCGCCTGCATGCCGGCGGAAAGTTCAACAAAGACAGCTACAAGGTTTCAGGCGGTCTCCACGGCGTCGGCGTTTCAGTGGTCAATGCCCTTGCCACTCGTTGCGAGGTTGAGGTTCATCGCGATGGTAATCTGTATTATCAGAGCTATCAGAGGGGAATTCCCGACAAGCCTGTGGAGGTCATCGGAGAAACCGATACCCACGGAACCCGGGTGCGCTTTATTCCCGATGACGAAATTTTCGAGACTACGAATTTTTCATTCGATGTATTATCCCAGCGACTCAGGGAACTGGCCTTCCTGAACAAGGGAATTAAAATCAATATCACCGATAAGCGGCTTCCCACCCCGAAAAAGCACGAATTCAAATTCGACGGCGGAGTGAAGGAATTCGTCCAGTTCCTGAACAAAAAGAAAAACACCATTCAAAAAGAACCGATTTATTTCGAGGCGGAAAAAGACGGCGTGGCCATGGAAATCGCCCTGGAATACAATGACGGCTACAACGAGAACATGTTCAGCTTCGTCAACAACATCAACACCCGGGAGGGTGGAACCCACCTGGTGGGCTTTAAATCCGCTCTTACCAGGACCTTGAATGAGTACCTGAAAAAATCGAAGCTGGCTAAGCAGCTGGACGATTCGTTATCGGGCGATGACGTCCGGGAAGGCCTCACCGCCGTGGTTTCGGTGAAGGTTCCCAACCCTCAATTCGAGGGTCAGACCAAAGGCAAATTAGGCAACTCGGAAGTGAAGGGAATCGTCGAATCCCAGGTGAACGAGCACATGAGCGAAATCTTCGACATGTACCCTTCGCTGGTGGAATCCATCCTGGGAAAAACCGTGATGGCAGCCAAAGCCCGCAATGCCGCACGGAAAGCCCGGGAACTCACCCGGCGCAAAAGTTTTCTCGAAAGCAGCGGCCTGCCCGGTAAACTGGCGGACTGCAGCGAAAGGGACCCTGCCAAATGCGAGGTATACATCGTGGAAGGGGATTCCGCCGGCGGATCTGCCAAACAGGGCCGTGACCGGGCCTTCCAGGCCATTCTTCCGCTCTGGGGGAAAATGCTCAATGTTGAGAAGACCCGCATCGACAAGGTGCTTTCCAACGAAAAGCTGCAACCCATAATTCAGTCCCTCGGCGCGAATGTGGGAACCGAATTCAATCTCGAGAAGCTTCGTTATCACAAGGTTATCATCATGGCAGATGCCGATGTCGACGGATCCCACATACGAACGCTTCTGCTGACGTTTTTCTACCGTTACATGCCGGATCTCATCGAACACGGCCATATCTATATCGCCATGCCCCCGCTGTACAAGATCAGCTATAAGGGCCGTATTGAATACGCGTATGATGATGAAGACCGAGATAAAATATTAAAAAAATTTGATGTTAGTGATAAGGAAAAAATATCTATTCAGCGCTACAAAGGTCTGGGTGAGATGAATCCCGATCAGCTGTGGGAAACCACCATGAATCCCGAAACCAGGAATATCATGCAGATCCGGCTGGAAGATGCCGTGGAGGCTGAGGATATTTTTACGACGCTAATGGGCGAACAAGTGGCTCCCCGGCGGGAGTTTATCGAAGACAATGCCCTGAACGTGGTGAATCTCGACATCTGATCAAGCGTATACGGATTCTGGAGAACACATGGAAGAACAGAAAGGCAAGGTTATACCCGTCGCCATAGAGGACGAGGTACGAAAATCATATCTGAACTACGCGATGTCGGTCATCGTCTCCCGGGCCCTGCCCGATGTGCGGGACGGGCTGAAGCCGGTACACCGGCGGATCCTGTTCGGGATGAACGAAATGGGACTGCGGCCCGATCGGGCCCCGAAGAAGTCGGCGCGTATCGTAGGGGATGTTCTCGGTAAGTATCATCCCCACGGCGACGCCAGCGTCTACGACGCGCTGGTCCGGATGGCCCAGGAT
>CAWZYW010000089.1:0-7870 GCA_963966255.1 uncultured Salinispira sp.
GAAGTAATCTGGAGCATGGAGATCGATGAGCTCACGGTTCCCGGTCGGGGTGTGAATGTTCGCCTGAACGGGGATAACATCGTCGTCGAAGTCGAGTTCACACCTTACCGCCAGCAAGATCAGACCATCATGCTGGTGGCACAGGGTCAGACCTGGGTTACCAGTGATGAGGAAAACAAGCTCCGATATCAGACCAGCCTGAAGAGCATCCCGATAAACGCCGGCGAGCCGGTGGTGTTTTATCCTCTGGGACTCAACCGCGCCGACGGCTCGTCTATCAATCTCGACGCCAGCGATGGCAGCCCCCTGAATCTCGAACTCGAAATTACTGTCACCAACTTCGTCGATGATCGGCAGTATCATCAGGAAGACGAACAGACCCGCGGAAATTAACCCCGCGAAGGCCCTTCATTGATATGGCACCCAGTTCCGTCAGAAGCACCGCACTGATCATCTTTCTCTCCCTGCTGTTGATTACCGCGTTCGCCGTGACGCTGTTCCTGTTCCTGAAAAAGCCCGTGCTGACCAGCATCAGCCCCCGGAGCGCCCGGGCCGGTGAAATCGTCGTGGTGGACGGGCGCTTTCTCGGAACCCGATCTCCGCGCAACGAATTGCTGGTAGGGGATCAGAGAATCACCTCATCATACGTTGTGGAGTGGGAAAGCGACCGCATCAGCTTCCGCCTCCCGGAGGGGGTTCGATCCGGCGACCTGAAGGTGATTCTACCCCAGGGAGAGAGCAATCCCCTTCTATTAACCAATTCGGACACCATTCCGGTGCTGGTCGGTCCCTCGAGAGATCGCGGATACGAGGTTTCCCTGAGGGAGGATAGCGATTCATCATATTGGGAATTTCTATTCCGAGGATACACATCCGGCGAATTGAAGGAAAGCCGCTGGTACTTCGACGGCGGGCGAATTCCCGAAAGCCGAATCTTCCGCGAGGATGAAAGCATAGGAGTATATATTCCCCTGACGGAGCTCATTGGGTTTCCCCTGGTAGATCGGGACGAAGAATTCCTCACCGCTGAACTGACCCGGCGCCTGGAGATCCGTTTCGCCGAAACCGGGGATCCGGATGAACTCTCTTATGTCGGAAGTGGGAAAAACCGACGGACTGCGATGTACGACACCGGAATCCCCGCTGAAACGGACCCGCTGTTTATCTGGGAAATCACCATACCCAGGCAGGAAGACGAAGCTGTCCCCAAGGCCATGGAAATCCGGCTTCCCGAATTGCGCCTGACAGAGGGAAGCATGGCGGTGGAAACTTCACTTTCCGGCATCGTGGCGAGGCTCCCGGACGCGCCGATTACCCGTCCCGATCAACTGGTTCTCCGGTATATTCCCCGCAGGCGGATCTATGGTGATCAATACGGTAAAATCTACCTGCGCTATTTCGGTCGTCTGACGCCACCGAGCGATCTGAGCAGTGAATTGGCCGATGCGGTGGATAACTACGACAATGCCGGGGCTTTCCTGAGTCTCTATCAGGATTTCCTGTCACCCGAGGGTGATACGGTCCTCAGCGACGAGGCCCGCAATGATTTGCGGCGTGATCTGGCAGGCGTCCGTGGAGCCCTTCCGATTGCCCGCGCCATGTATCTCTGGCTCATCAATCAGGAAATGACGGGCCGGATGAGAACCGATGCTTATATCGACGAGCTGCGCCGCCTGGGCATCGGCGCCCGTCTGCGCCGAGGGTTCCTGCAGGATGATGAAGGCGTGTTCAAGCTGAGTACCTGGGCGGAGTTTTTCATCCCCCGATGGGGCTGGTTGCCGGTGTATCAGGAAAGCATGGAGGCGGGGCTGCCGTTCGGCCGCCGCAAACACTCCTATCTCCCCCCGCCTCTCGAATCCCCGTTTCCCGGGATCTTCGCCGATGACGGATCTCCGCTGCCGATGAACGTCCGCCTGATTCAGCCGTCGGCTGCCGAATAAGGATGCCGCCGGTCCCAGGTGCAGGAAGGATATCTGCCCCTGATTGACGGTGGAGCGTTTCCGGGATATTCTCGGAAAACACTGCTACATCCGGAGGCCTCATGTCCCTTTCAGAAATTCAGAAAAGCGATCCCGAACTCTACGAAGTCATCCAGAAGGAAACTGCCCGGCAGCTCGAGAAGATCGAGCTCATCGCCAGCGAGAATTTCACGTCTCCTGCGGTTCTCGAAGCCGCCGGTACGGTTCTTACCGATAAATATGCCGAGGGCTATCCCGGAAAGCGCTATTACGGCGGCTGCGAGTACGTGGATATGGCCGAGGATCTGGCCAGAGACCGGGCGAAGAAACTCTACGGCGCCGATCACGCCAACGTGCAACCGCATTCCGGAAGCAGCGCCAATATGGCGGTGTATCAGACAATATTGAAGCCTGGGGACACCATTCTCGGTATGGACCTGGCCCACGGCGGACATCTCACTCATGGTGCCAGGGTGAACTTTTCCGGACAGCTGTACAATATCGTCAGCTACGGAGTGGAACCCGACAGCGAACGGCTGAATTACGATGCCATCGCAGCCCTTGCCGAGGAGCATAAGCCCCGGCTCATCGTGGCCGGCGCGTCGGCCTATCCCCGGATTATCGATTTTGAGCGATTCCGACAGATCGCGGACCAAGTCGGGGCGCTGTTCCTCACCGACATGGCCCACATCGCCGGCCTGGTGGCCGCGAACCTTCATCCCAGTCCCGTTCCCCATGCCCATTTCACCACCACAACGACCCACAAGACCCTTCGGGGACCAAGGGGCGGCCTGGTGCTCATCGGCAGAGACGGTGAGAACACCATCGGAAAAGTTGCCCCCAAGAGCGGGCGCACACGGAACTGGAGCGAGCTGCTGGATTCAGCGGTGATGCCGGGAATCCAGGGCGGGCCCTTGATGCACATCATCGCCGCCAAGGCGGTGGCTTTCAAGGAAGCCCTTGAGCCATCCTTTGCCGAGTATCAGAAACGCATCATTTCCAATGCCTCCGCCCTGGCCGACTATTTCTCCGAAGCGGGTATCCGGGTGGTTTCCGGCGGTACCGATAATCACCTTATGCTGCTGGACCTCACTTCCCTGGATATCAGCGGAAAGGACGCGGAAAAAATGCTTGATGAGGCGAATATCACCGTCAATAAAAACGGCATACCCTTCGACAAGCGCAGTCCTCTGGTGACCAGCGGGATCCGCGTCGGTACCCCGGCCGCGACCAGCCGGGGCATGAACGAGGACGACATCCGCCAGGTGGGTTCATTTATGGTCGACGTATTAAAAAGCAAAGGCGATTCCCAGGTTATCGAAAAGACCGCACAGGCGGTTAAAGCGTTCACCGCCCGCTTTCCCCGCAGGGCGTAAACCCGCCCTTATCGGATCCTGATGCGCCGGCCTTTGCCGGCGCTTTTTTGTGCCAGTTCGATGATATCAATCACCCGGGCCGCTTCCTCAGGGGGCACCGGTACGGCTTTCTGTCCGGCAATGGCAGCGGCGAGCTGGGAGTAGAAGCCTGCGTAGTCGCCTTTTAGGCTGGGGATCACCTGGGGAGTGGTTCCCTCCGGCGCCGGGTAGAAGGTTCCGTAATTCGATTCATCTTCCTGCCCGAATTCCAGATCCAGCGGACTCAATCCCGATTTGAGCTGGTCCTCCTGGGCGTCCAGGCCGTATTTTATAAAGCTGCCGCCTTCCCCGTGGAGGGCCAGCCGGGGAAGGGGACCGTTGACGAAGCTCGACATGTGGAGCTCCGCCCGGAACGAATCGTAACCCATGATCAGATGGACGTAATCGTCCGCTTTTGCTCCGCTGCGCTGGCGCTCAACATCGGCCTGAATCCAGTCGGGCATGCCGAACAGGCACAGGGTCTGGTCGATCAGGTGGGATCCCAGGTCGTACAGCAGTCCCGCCCCGGGCACATCCGCCTCGCGCCAGCGCTCCCTGACATTGGGCCGGAAACGGTCGAAACGGCTTTCGAAGTGGGTCAGTCGCCCCATCCGTCCCGAAGCGATGAGCTCCTGCAGGCTGAGGAAATCAGCATCCCGTCGGCGGTTGTGGAAAACCGTGAGCATCTTGTCGGACCGCCGGGCTTCCTCCACCAGGCGGGCGGCTTCCCGGCCGCGGAGGGTGAACGGCTTCTCCACCAGGACGTGATAACCCCGCTGAAGGGCCTGCAGCGCCAGGGGATAATGGCTGTCGTTCGGCGAAGTGATAACGATCAGATCCAGCTCCGGATCAGCCAGCAGCGCCTCTGCCTCGGCGTAATGTCTGATACCGGGATGAGTTTCCAGGGCATCATTGCCCCGGCTGGTGGATATCGCGCTCAGTTCGAATTGTTCCAGAGCCCGGATGAACGGGATGTGAAAGGTCCGGGCTGCCATGCCAAAACCGATAACGCCGCATCGTATTTTCATGTTCCCTCCGATAAATCATAGTATACTGATCATAAGGAACTTGCGAATCTGGTCGATGATAAAGATGAGCGGTTTTTTCGCCGGGGATGCCCGTTTTCGCCGAAGTCCGGCGAATTGACTTAGGGTTTTCTCATCCCCTATACTGGAAACAGCGGTCTGCCATGCGGGTTATCATCAGCCGCTGTATGGACTTGAATCTCCGTCGCGCCATGGCGAGCGACGGTTTGGGACGGAATATGAGCAATCCACTTCAGTTAGCAATGGTCTCCTTTAAGCAGGGTGCGTATATCATTGTTGAAGGAAAGCAGAATGCCAATCAGTTCTTCATAATCCGTTCGGGCAAGGTCCGTATCAGCAAAGAAGTCGAGGTCGTCGCCGAAGAGGGAGGGAATATTTTCGGTCCCGGGGATTTCTTCGGGGTCGTGTCCACCATGAGCGGCCACAGCCATATTGAAACCGCCCAGGCCATAACCGACGTAAACCTGATATCTGTCAGCCGGGACAACTACGGCCTGCTTATCGAGAAGAATACCCCGGTGGCCATGAAAATCATCGAATCCTTTTCCCGGCGGATGCGTTATCTCGATGAAGCCCTGACCCGCCTTACCCAGCAGAGCATGGATGGGGAATCGGGGTCCGATCATCTTTTCCACGTTGCCGAGTACTACGTCAAACTCACCCAGTATAATCAGGCGTTTTATGCCTACCATCAATATTTGAAATTCAATCCCAGCGGACCGAACGCCACCACCGCCCGGCAACGCATGGCCAAGATACAGCCGTATCAGAAGGCGGTGTATCTCGATGAAGATATTCCGGAGTTCAATCGCACCTATCCAAAAGACACGATGATCTTCACCGAGAACATGCCGGGTCAGCAGCTCTACATCATCCAGAAGGGACAGGTGAAGATCACCAAGATCATGAATGAGAACGAGGTGCTTCTGGCCATGCTCAAGCCCGGCGATATATTCGGTGAGATGAGCCTCCTGGAGGACAAGCCCCGGTCGGCCTCGGCCATCGCCCACGAGGATGCCACGCTGCTGGTGGTGAACCGGGAAAATTTCAAAACCATGGTGAAGTCGAATCCTCAGATAATCAGCAAGATCACGACCCTGATGTCCGACCGGATCTGGTTCATCTACAAGCAACTGGCAAATACGCTGCTGGACAGCCCCGTGGGCAAACTCTACGATTATCTGCTCATCCAGCTGGAGAAGAATCGGGTCAATATTCGGCCCAACGAGTCCTATTCCTTCGACTTCGGTACCAAGGAGCTCATCCACATGGTTGGACTGAACCAGGTGGAGGGGAACAAGGCAGTTAGCGAATTGCTCGGAAACAAACGCTTCAAGGCCATGGAAGATAAAATTTACTGCGCGGACCTGGACGAGATAAAGAAGCAGGCGGAGTATTACCGGAAGATGCAGCGCATCTCCCGCAAGCGTGACCGGGTCGGCCGCTAAGGAACCGCGATGGCTGCGGTCATTTCATTTCTCATCATATTCGTAATATCCATAAGCATCGTAAAAGTCGCCTCGATCATGCTGAAACTTACCGGCATGTCCGAAGATATGGCCCGGTTCCAGGCCCGCAGCGCGTTCACTGGTACGGGATTCACCACCGGCGAGGCTGAATCCATCGTCCGGCACCCGGTGCGGCGTCGGATTATTATGAACCTGATGTTCATGGGCAATGTCGGGATCGTTTCCTTCGTCTCGACCCTCATCCTCACTTTCACGACGTTCACCGATCAGCGGGACATCGCTTTGCGACTGGGAATCATCGTCGGAGCGGTCCTGTTTATGCTTATGCTCAGCCGGATCGGTTTAGTCGACTGGATCCTGTCGAAGATCGTCCATGCCTATATGCGCCGCTTTACCAGGGTATACGCCCATGATTACGACAGCCTGCTGTTTCTCGGAAAAGACTATGAGGTGATCAAGTTCGCCGTCGGCGAAGGCGCCTGGCTGGCAGAGCGGAGCCTCGGCGAGGCCCGGCTCAACGACGAGGGTCTGCTGGTCCTGGGAATCCAGCGGACAGACGGGTATTACCTTGCAGTACCCCGGGGAGAGACCATGGTGTATTCCGGGGACGAGATTATCGTATACGGCCGGGAGGAGGGGCTGAAATCCCTGGCAACCCGGTCCGCGGGAACGGAAGGGGAGCGGGAGCACGTCATCCGGGTGGAGGCCCAGAAGCGCCTGCAGGGGCTGCGGACTCCCGGAGTGAAGGATGATGAGAACGATCCCGATTCCCGGGCTAATAAATCCTGGCTGCGTCGTATCTTCCGTCGGCGGTCGTAAGTCCCTGCGATTGATGCCCCGGGTCACTTTTGCTATGATGTGGCAATTTTATCGAGCCAATGAGTATATCAGGCAGGAGTGATCGACGATGAAGGCAATCGAGCTGGAAAAAGCGTACAATCCCCGGGATTTCGAGGGGAGAATTTACGATCTCTGGGCACAAAGCGGGAATTTTGCCCCCCGGAAACCCGAGCAGGGTGAGAAACCCTTTGTCGTCGTCATACCGCCTCCCAATGTAACCGGGGTTCTGCATCTGGGTCACGGCCTGAACAACAGTCTCCAGGACATCCTGATCCGCTTCCACCGGATGATGGGCGAGCCGACCCTCTGGGTTCCCGGTACCGACCACGCGGGAATCGCAACCCAGAACGTGGTTGAGAAACGCCTGCGGGCCGAGGGGAAGGAACGCCAGCAATTGGGCCGGGAAGCGTTCCTGGCCGAGACCTGGAAGGTGAAAGAAGAACACCACCGGATCATTACCGACCAGCTGAAGAAAATCGGCTCGTCCTGCGATTGGGACCGGGAGCGTTTCACCCTGGACGAAGGGCTTTCCGACGCAGTGCAGGAAGTATTTGTCGAGCTCTATAATCGCGGTCTGATTTACAAAGGCACGTACCTGGTCAACTGGAGCACCGGGGTTCAATCGGCCCTCAGCGACGATGAAGTCGAATTCAAGGAAGTAAACGGCTTTTTCTATCATATCAAATATCCCCTTTCCGACGGCAGCGGCCACGTCCAACTGGCCACCACCAGGCCGGAGACCATGCTGGGAGATTCGGCGGTGGCGGTACATCCCGAAGACCAGCGGTATCGGCATCTCATCGGAAAAACCGTCGATCTGCCCCTCACCGGGCGGAAGATTCCCGTCATTGCCGACAGCTACGTCGATCCGGAATTCGGCACCGGGGTGGTGAAAATCACCCCGGCCCACGACTTCAATGACTACGAAGTGGGAAAACGTCACGAACTGGCGGAAATCAATATCATGAACCCCGACGGCACCCTGAACGAGAATGCGCCGGAGAAATATCGGGGCATGAGCATGGAACAGGCCCGCAGGGCAGTGGTCGCCGACCTGGAAGAGCTGGAACTTTTCGTGGAGAAGGAACCCCATCGCCATCAGGTGGGCCATTGCTACCGCACGGATACGGTCATCCAGCCCTACCTGAGCACCCCGTGGATCG
>CAWZYW010000090.1:0-7864 GCA_963966255.1 uncultured Salinispira sp.
GACGTCAGCGATGCCAAGGTGCGCCACCAGGAAGGGATCTCCTACAGCGTCTTCGGTTTCATGCGGAAGGTCGCAAGCAAGCTCACGGTAGGCATGGTGCTCTTTCGCCTGGAGCTGTCGGGCTACGAGGCCAATGCGGTGCAGAGCGGCAGTTCCTCCTGGGCGCTGTGGCTGCTCTTCGGACCCCTGCCGGCCCTGTTCCTGATCATCGCGATCGCGGCGGCA
Organism: uncultured Salinispira sp.; assembly: GCA_963966255.1. Taxonomy (GTDB): domain Bacteria; phylum Spirochaetota; class Spirochaetia; order DSM-27196; family Salinispiraceae; genus Salinispira. The sequence goes on from CAWZYW010000090.1 coordinate 226, forward strand.
GTGCGCTATCCCGTTCGCCGGGAAAGCATCGGCAGCGGGAGTTGACCATGGCCGGCCTTCGCAAACCCATTCTCCGTTCCATCGATATGCGGTCCCGGGCGAACCGGCGGCGCTTCCTTCTGTTTCAGCACAAGTTGTATGCCGGAGATCCCCTCTGGGTGCCGCCGGGCTTTGCCGAGCATATGCGCCGCATCGATCCGGCCCGGGGAGAATTTTTTACCCATGCCGAGGTGGAGTTTTACTGGGTGGAGGACGGCGGGCGGATTCTGGGAACCATATGCGCCGCAGAAGACCGGTTCAAGAATGAGGAAAGCGGGCTGGCCGATTGCGTATTCGGCTTCATGGAGCTGATCGACGATCGGCAGGTTTTCGATCTCCTTATCAGCGCGGCTGAGGACTTCGCACGACGGAAGGGGTTGTACCGCCTCATCGGACCTTTTGACCTGGACTACGAAAACAGCTACGGCATCGCCGTCGAGGGCACCGATCGCCTTCCGGTCATGCTATGCTCCCACAACAAGGCCTATTACCGCGGCATGCTTGAAGAGGCCGGTTTCACCCCGGCCCGGGGTCGGAACCTGGCATTCGAACTGCCATTGGGCGGAGATAATCCGGAGATGAACAAGCTCTTTCGCCTGGGGGATTGCCTGGCGGCCCGGGGGGAGATTCGGGTCAGAGGGGCGAATTTCGCCGATTTCGACGGAGAAGTCGAGCGGGTGTACTACCTGATCAATAAAAGCCTGGCCCATCTGGATGATTTCAAGCCCTGGAACCGGAAAGACCTGGAGAAGCTGCTTCGGGACTTCAAATCATTCGCCGATCCGGAACTGATTCTCTTCGCGGAGCTGCCGGCCGGCAGTCCGTTGAGCCGGAACCTGGATGATCAGCCTCTGGTGGGCGGTTGGGAGCCCGTAGGCTTTTTGCCGGGGCTTCCGAATATGAACGAGCTGTTGGTTCACAGCGGCGGGCTTCGCTTTCCCTGGCAATGGCTGAGGCTGTTGGCCGGCATGTCTTCACGCCGGGAGTGTATGACGATTAAATCGGTCCTTATTCCGCCTGAGTACTGGGCAAAAGGCGTGAGCGTACGCCTGTTCTCCGAACTGTTCCGTAAAGCCATCGATGCGAAGTACCGTTGGATCGATTTGTCGCTTACCAACGAACGAAATCCTTACACACCCGACCTCGCTACCCGGATGGGGGCCCGGATCTATCGGGCTTATCAGATATACGCCCGGCAGTTGGATAAACCGGAGTAAATCCTCGCGCTTTCGCCATTCCATTGCACCGGGCTCCGGCTTGGATTACCTTATAGCATATGCTTGCAGGGTTTTTTTATCTCCTCCATCAGATTTTTAAGAATCTCTTCCTGCTGACATCTCTGGCGCTGATATACGGGCTGGTTTTTCCGCTGATAAAGAAGCAGCTGCCGGCCGCCGACCGGATCCTTTCGGCGATAATCTTCATCCTCGCGGCATTTTTCAGTTTCGCCTTTCCAGTTGATGCTTTTGGTTATATGTCGATTGATGCCCGTTTGATTCCCGTTTCCCTGGCGTCTGCATTCGGAGGCCCGTGGGCAGGCCTGGCCACAGCACTGTCTGCCGCTCTGATGGAGTTGGCGGTCAGCGGTCTCGATGGCCTGCCTTATCTGACCGTATATGCCCTTGCGCCTGCACTGAGCATTGTGATACTGCGATGGGCGCGTTCGCGGAGCTGGCACCGCGGAATGATGTACGGCGTTCTCGGACTTGCCATGGCGATTTTACTGATCCCCGCCGGGCTCATACGATACCCCGACCTTTCCGCGGGGGAGGGAATCGTATTCGGGCTTGCCGTCCTGCTGGTGTTTCCCGCAGGGGCGAGCCTTCTGGGTCTGGCCTTCGACATTCCCAGACAATACAAAATCCTGTCAAGTGAAATGCGGACTTCCCGCCAGCAGTATCGGCATCTGTTCGAATATGCGCCGGTGGCCCTGTGGGAGGAGGATTATTCCGAAGCCGCCCGCTATGTATGGGAAAATCCCGAGCTCATCGAAGAGGAACATATTTCAGCGGTTCTGGATCACATCCAGGAATATTTTTCCAAAATACGCATCATTACCATGAATCATCGGGCAGTACAGCTGGCGGGAGCATCGGACAAGAGGGAATTGCGGGAACGCCTGAGCGAAACCTTCCTGCCGTCTGTAACGGCCAATTCATTCGTTCCCGAGCTGAGGGCCTTGAGGGATCGAAAGACGTCATCTCTCACGTATTCGGAAATTCAAAACCTTCAGGGCTTGCATCAGTACGTTCAGATCCACTGGAACGTACTCCCGGATCACCGGGATGATTATAATCGGGTCATCGTATCGATCATCGACACCACCGAAATAATCGATCAGGCCAATCGGCTTCAGGAAAGCGTTCAGCACCAGGAGATGCTGATCAAGGAGATTCACCACCGGGTTCGCAACAGCCTTTCCATCGCGTATTCGATCCTGGGAATGCAGAAGCTCAAGCTCGATTCCCCGGAAAAACGGAGAATCATTTCCGATACCCAAAACTGGATTCAGACCATTTCCCTGATTCATACCCGCCTGTATCGGAACAGGACCATTCTCGCGGTGGATATCCGCAATTACCTGCAGGAACTGGTTAAAATGCTGCGGCATCAGGATGATGGAGAGTTCTCGAGTCTCGAGGTCGATTCGGAAGCTTTGTCGATGCATATCGATCAGGCCTTGCCGTTGGGCCTGCTTACCGGTGAATTGCTGAGCGCCGCTATCTGCCGGGCTTTTGGTCTCGGCAGCGGCCCGCCGGCTTCCGAAGCTGATCCCGGACTGAACGGGAAGCTATCCTTGAAGCGCGGCGATGATTGCTATCGATTTACCCTGGAAGCACAACATTGGGCCAAAACCCCGGAGAGCGGGGACGAGGGAATTTTTCCCGAGGAATCGCTGCGCGCATTGCTGGTGCCGTCCCTGGCGGAGCAGCTCCATGCTGAAGCAGAAATGAGTTATGACGCGGAAGGCTTCCGCTTCGAACTGCGCATTCCCCTGCAGGAGGTCGAATGGCCCGAATCAGCGCAGTAATCGTTGAGGACGAGATTCTGATCCGCATGTACACCCGGCGGCAACTCGAGCGCCTCGGAGTGGAAATCGTCGGCGAAACCGGCAAGTCCGAGGAAGTGATCCCCCTGATACACAATACCCGGCCGGATATCGTGTTTATGGATATCCGGATCGAAGGTGATCGCGACGGTATGGACCTGGCCGGCGATTTCGCCGAACGCATGAACATCCCGGTGGTTTTCGTTTCAGCCTATGAGCTTGGAGCGAATGAGCTTCCGAACCACAGCTGGTGTCTGGGAGTAATTCAAAAGCCTTTGTCGGCACCCGCGGCAAGGCAGATTCTTCGACAATTGGAGTCCCAGGCAGATGCGTGATTTATTCGCCCTCCTCGCAATAATTGCCTCCATCATCGCTACCCTGGTTCTTTTATACGGCATCCTGGCTGGGTCCCGGCATCGGATGAACCGACTCCTTCATGACAATTTATATCTGCTTCTTTTCGCCGGCAGTGCATTGCTCGCCATGGCGGTCCCCTGGCAGGTGACGCCCGGACTTATACTCGATGTCCGATTGGTTATTCTCATACTCGCCACATACTATGCCGGTCCATCGGTCGGTCTGGCCAGCGCCCTCATCGTCGCCATGGTGCGACTCTACCTTGGGGGGGTCGGAGCGGCTTCCGGCGTTTTCCTCGCATTTGCATCGGTCCTGATTACCCTGATTTTTATGAAGATTTTGGGATCCCGCGGGTGGAAGGATGTAGCCATCCTGGTCTTTTCCTGTACCGTGATTTCCGTGGTATTCGGCTTCCTCGCCTTCTTATTGGCTCCGGTGCTTGCCCTGGACCGGGGAATGATCGGCATCGCAGCCCTGGGAACCGCGCTTTTGCAGGTCCTCATCGTCTGGATGGGGGCGTGGCTCATGACCACCCAGTTGCTCAGCGTCAGGCTCCTGATAAAGCTTGATGCGAATCGAAACCGATACTTCCACCTCTTCGACTATGCCCCGATCCCTCTCTGGGAAGAGGATTTTTCCGAGCTCGTGGAGTATATCGTGCAGCACCGCAGCGAAATCGTTCCGAATAATGTGGCTGCCCTGATTGAAAAATCCTGGGATTTGTTTGCCAAGATCCGCATCCTCAGGGTGAACCGGGCGGCGGTGGAACTCGCCGGGGCGGAGTCAGCCGAAGAACTGAAAACGCGGATTTCCGAGACCGCCACCGCTGAGTTCTCCCATGCGATTGTGCAGCAGCTGTTCGCGATCCGGAATCGGAAACGCTTTTTTATGACGAGCACCGGAATCCGGAATTTCCGGGGGGAAAAGCAGTACGTGGTAATCCAATGGAGCGTCCTGCCCGGGGCTGAAGAGGATTATTCCCGGGTTATGGTTTCAATTATCGATTCGACTACGGTGGTTCGGCAGGCCAGGGATCTTCGGGAGAATCTCGAGCGCAAGGAATTGCTCATCCGAGAGATCCATCATCGGGTGCGCAACAGCCTGTCCCTGGCCTACAGTATTCTCGGGCTGCAAATCGACGAGCATGATGACGCCGAATTGAACGACATTATCAGGGGGAGCATGAACCGGATCCAGGCGATCGCCCTGATCCACACCCGTTTATATCAGAATCGGGAAATCCTCGCGATGAACATACGCAGCTATATTTCCGATCTGATCGATGTGCTGAGCACTCAGACCGACGCTTCGTCGGTGCGGGTACGGATGGAATGTCCCGAGGCTGTCATGCATATAGATCAGGTTCTTCCTCTTGGCATTATCATTAACGAGCTGGTTACCAATTCCCTGAAACACGCCTTCCCCCCGGAACATCAGGGTAAGCGGGAAATTCACATCAAGCTCGAGCTGGCCGGAGCTACGGTCCGATTTACCTGTTCCGACTCCGGAGTGGGCATGGATCCCGCTGAATTTTCCGCCGAGGCGAGTTCGTCCCTGGGAGTGAACCTTCTTTTTTCCATCGGCCAGCAACTGGGGGGGGAACCGCGTTATTTCCGGGACGGCGGGACCAGGGTCAGCCTGGAGTTTCCTCTGATGGATGTCGATTAATCCCGCTACCCCGCTGTCCCAGCCATTGCTTCAATCCGGCGAACCCGGCGGCTTCCGCTTCGAAAGCGAAGGACTTCCGGCCGATGGACTCCAGATCATGAGCGTCGGAGTTGCTTATCGCCGGGTATTCCGGGTAATCCGCTATCCGCGGATTGTCCCGGTGGTACCATTCGAGGGCATCGTAGTTACTCCTGGGAATAAAGCCGAGTTGGCTGGTAAGGCTGAATGCCCGGCGGTCCACGTGAGCCGGAATGAAGAGCCCCCCCCGGGAGTGCACCTGTGCTTCCATTTCGTCTATGCTCAGATCCGTCGCCGAGATAAGCAGGTAGTCCACGGTTCCTATGATCTCTTCGCTTAGATTCACCACTACCTGATCGCCCATCCGTTCGCTGCGAAGAGGCACTTTCTGCTGGTGATCCCTGATAAACGCACTGAAATCAAGGGCGGTTTCCAGATTTTCGAACAGGCAGAGGCAGTGGGCTTCCTCCGCGCTGGTGGCTTCCATACCGCATATTCCGGCGATTTCCTCCCGGGCGCAGGCTTCGAGGAAGGCCTCGCAATTGAGGCTGCTGTTGTGATCGGTCAGAGCGATGAGATCCAGCCCCGCCCGCCGTGCGCTGCGGGCGATTTCAGAGGGTGAATTGAACAGGCTCCCGCAGGGGCTTAAGCAGGAATGGATATGGAGATCGGCGCGGATGCGCATCAGGAATCGAGCATTTTCCGGTAGAGCGTTCCAGAAACCTGGAATTGATTCCGTGAACAGCGATATATCGCAATTCGCTCATCCCGGGCGGCTTCGATCATATCCTCGGGTACCGGACGGTTATTACAGATGATAATGCAGGGAGCGCCGTACAAGCTTGCCACCGCTACCGTGTTCTTATGGGCTTGGATGGTGATCAGCGCATTCCCCTCGGTTGCGTTTGCCATGACGTCGCTCAGGAGGTCTGAACAATACGCTCCCTCAATGGAATTTTCCGCAGCGTCTCCCTGGATTATTTCCGCATCCAGCAGCTCCGGGATTTCCTGGAGCTTGATCTTCGCATGCATTGCCTACTCCTCTCCGCTTTTGTACAGATAAAAAATCGCTTTCGCCCGGGTTCCGGACTCGTCAGATTCGATGGTGAATTCGTCGGCCACCCGGCGGGTGTTGGGCAGTCCCATGCCGGCGCCGAATCCCAGGCTGCGCACCCACTCGTTGGCGGTGGACCAGCCCTCGGTGAGCGCGTTTTCGAGATCCGGTATCCCCGGGCCCCGGTCCTCGGCACGGATGACCGCGGCGTCGGCATCGAGCTGGAACTCAATGTGCCCCCCCTCGGAGTGAACGACCTGGTTCATCTCGAGTTCGTAGCCGGCGACGGCAATTCGTCTCAGCAGCTTCGGCGGGATATCGGGCCGTTTTTCTTTCATGATCTTCTTGATTTCGGTGCTGGCCTTGCCGGCTTCTTCGAAATCGAATTTATGGGTATACCATTTCCTGTTGAGGCTACCCTCTAAGGCTTGCTGCGCCGGGGCGCGGTCCTGTTCCTCCAGCTGTTCAAGTTCGCGGTTGATGCTGATCAGGAGATGGACGATGATGTCCCGGCTTGTGATGATCCCCACCAGTTCGCGGTTCTTATTGATAACCGGGAAGCGGCCGAAGTGGTATTTTTCCATGTATGATATTGCGAATGAAAGGGGCATATCGTCTTCGAGGACGATGAGATTCCGGCTCATGCCGCTTTCGGCGGGATGTCCGATCCGCCCGTCCTCCAGAGCGCGAATAATGTCATCCATGCTCACCATGCCAACCAACCGGGAACCTTCGACGATGGGTACCCCGGTAATGCTGTTTTCCTTCATCAGGATCTGGATGTCTCTCAACGGGCTGTGCCGGGATGCGGTTTTTATGTCCGCGCTCATCACGTCCCTGACTTTCATGTTGTAGAGAAGCTCAAGTATCCTTGAGGGTCCTGTTACCGGATCCAGGGGGAATCCGGCGGTCATAAGCTGATGCCTTCTTCGCTCAGGGCCCGCCCCAGGATGTAGCAGGTCTTGAACATCCGTTCTTTGCAGCTCAGCAGGCTGATATTCAATTCGCCCACCAGTTCGATCAGGCGATTCTGGGGCTGCTTGCCGTTCACCAGGAGAATTGCCCTGGCTCCGACGATATCCGCGGTTCTGGCGACCTGATCTGAAGTCAGGCTGGTGACAAGGACGAAATCTTCGTCGTCCACCGTGAGCACATCGCTCATCAGGTCCGATGCAACGAAGTTGGTGATGTTCCCCCGTTCCCAGGTGCTGCAGCGATGATGGAACTGAGCATCGATCAGTTCCTGCAGTTTTACATAGGTCATGGGTCCGCCTGGGCTGCTTCGCTATCATTGATGTTGATCAGGTAGAAGAGATTTTCCAGTTCAAGGCCGATATTCACCGTGTGAACCGTGCAGCTCTCGGGGCAGTATGAGCGATCGCACTTGCCGTGGCACTTCAATTCCACCGGGGTGAAATTGAGTACCCCCCGGATACCTGCCATGAGCATATTCT
>CAWZYW010000091.1:0-7828 GCA_963966255.1 uncultured Salinispira sp.
CTCCTGGAGGCCCTGCGGCTCGCCGACAATCATCATCTCCGACAGCTGACCGCCCATCACCAGGCGAGCCTCGCCTTGCTGTACCTCGAATCCGGAGATACTCCCCGGTCGAAGGCCTATCGCGAAGAGGCTGAGAAACTCGGAAAAGATTCCGGGATAATTGATTGGCCCTATCGGAGAGAGCTACTCAAAGCTCGGTTTTTATCCGCCGAAGGCCTCTACGCTGAGGCTGGGAATCACTTGGAATGCGCTAGAGACTTCCTTGTCAGGACGCCGCAGCCTGATATCCGGCCGATCGCCTGTGAACTTATGAGAAACCGTCTCATCCGGCGAGATTACGACGCAGTCTCCAAGCTTCTTCCTAGCATGAGGGTAGTGCTAGGGGAATTCCCCGATTATCCGCGGTTTCGCTGCTATCGAACTATGATAACCGCAATCATCGTGCATCCCGCATTTTCCTCTGACAAACAGACTCTTCTCAGGGCCGTCGAGATTCTTACTGACATGTTCGAACGGGGTGAGTCCGCAGGCATGCTCCTCGACCAGATTGAAACCGCCTGGGTACTCGCCGCGGCCTATGCGGCATTATCGAATCGCGAAAAGAGTCGCCAATGGGCTGGAATCTCGCTAAAACGCGGAGCTGAGGTGGGATTGTATATGTACTTCGTCGAAAATCATCTAATCCACCCTGAAATCCTCAGTGGATTATCCCCGGGCGATGCAAATACGGTTTTCGTCCGTTCGATTCTCTCAGCGGCGGAGATACTGGATGACACCGGGCGATCTTCCCGTAGATCAGAGCTAAGTAAACGGGAGGTTGAAGTCTTGGATCTCATTTCCCGGGGCTTGAGCAATGAAGAAATCGCTAAGCGGCTTTTTATCTCTGTGCATACGGTCAAGGGCCACAATCTTAAAGCGTTCGCAAAACTTGGCGCGTCAAATCGAACTGAAGCTGTGAGCCTGGCTAGAAAGGCCGGAATTATCTAAAAACAATACCAAAAACAGTACTTTCTTCTCTCATGGCCGGGCAAAATTCGGGATATCTTCATTACACCGATCGCCGAGGCGATCCCATGAGGAGAGAATATGTGGATAAGAAAAGAAAAGGGTCTTGTCTTGCTTTTATTGTTAATCGTGGCTTCCCAGGCCACCTTTGGTATTGACGAGGACGACCCCGGGTTTTTTATCGGGAGTTCCGCATTTATGTTGATGAACCTAAATTTCGCCGATGACAACCCGCCAAATTTTTATCAGATAAATTTCGGCCTGGAGATTTCTGATACAGACGTCATTTCCCTTGAGCTTAAAACCTGGCGCTATCTACGTCCCCTGGGCATTCCTTACGGACCATCTCTCAATGATCCCCGGCAGAACTACCCAGGCTTTATCAGGGATTACGGATTTGCCCTGACATACCAGCGCTTTATATGGGAAGACGCATTCTTGGCGATTCATGCAATGAATGCTCTTCAGGAATACAATGACCCTAATGGCGTTGTTATACAGCGAGGTTACATGTTGTTTATCACCTCAAGGGCTGGTTACCAGTTTTCTTTTTTCGGAGATCGGTTTTTTATAGAACCTTCTATCGCAGCAACCTGGTGGCCGATCCGTACCAATGTTCCTCGGGAATTTCAAATCGCCGAAGAAGGGTGGAACCGCTTTTTTCTCGCCGAACCCGGATTGCACTTCGGCTTCCGGTTTTGAGCGAGCCTCAGTGAATATCTTAATGAATCGGGGCCATATCTGAGGTTCTGGTCTTGTTAAATGGCCTTCTAAAGTTTATATTATTAAAAATAACGTAAACGTTAGGAGGCGTATTTATCCGCGAGAATGTCATTGAAAAGATGGGGAGCCTGTTTGCCGACTTTGGTCTCAACCCGTTGATGGGACGGGTTTTCGGACTGCTCCTGGCTTCGGAAGAAGCCCTGAGTCTCAGCCGGATAGCCGCCGAGCTCGAGGTTTCGAAAGCTACAGTAAGCATTCTGATCCGCCAGCTCGAATCGTTCGGGTACTGCCAGAAGCTTCCAACCAAGGGTAACCGGGAACATTTTTACCTGCTCCGGGAAAACTACCTTCCCTTTTCATATGGGAAGCGAATATCCCGGGAAATGAGTCAGCTGGATATCATTCGGGAACTCGGGGATGCCGAAAGGGACGCCCCGGCGTTCATACGAGCGCGCATTGAAGAGTTTATGGCATTTAATGAATTTATAATCAGCGAGCAGGGTAAGGCGCTGGACAAATGGAAGAGGAATGAAGGATGAAATTGTCACACGCAGATGGTCGGGAAACTTATTACGAAACCTTCGGTGATCCACGAGACAGAGGCGTGGTCCTGATCCATGGACTTGGCGCAGAATCCTCATCATGGAGAAATCAGAATCATTGGCTATCAGAACTTGGTTATTTCGTCATCGTCCCGGATATGTTCGGCCACGGGCGAAGCGCTGCCCTCGGTGATGACGGGCTAAAAGATTGGACCCGTCAGATCGAGGATCTTCTCGATCATTATAAGCTCGCATCTGCGGTGATAATCGGGGTAAGCATGGGGGGCGTCATTGCCATGAATTTCAGCGTAAGCCGACCCTACCGGATTTCAGCTCTCATTGTTTCGGACAGCTTCGCCGAACTGAGTACCGCCGGTGAGAAACTCCTGGGATTCAGTCAGGCAATAGGATTCCGGGTCCTTAAATTGTTGGGCAGAAAGCTGTTCGCCCGTGGGATGGCTGCGGCATATCCTCAGGTATTCGCAAAGAGCGCCCGGGAGTATATGTTCGAGCATAGTTTGCGGGCCGATTTCGACCAGCTGCTCAAGGCTCGCAAAGCCATCAACAGTATCTCCGTATTAGACGCTCTGTCACGGCATCAGGCGCCGAGCTTGATCATCGTCGGAGCGGAATTCGGAGAGGGCTTCGTAAAAATCAATCGGAAAATTGCAAACGCAATCCCCGGGGCGGAATTCGTCGTCTTAGGGGAATCAATGGATCCGTCGCCTCTGGTAAATCCCCGGGAGTTTAATAATCGGCTTGCCTTGTTCCTGGAGAAACACTTTGGCAGGGGAGCTCAATCTTCCGTGGAGGTATCTGATGACTGATTCTACCAGGCCGTATCTCCGCAGGATCATCTGGCCTGTGATTTTATTGGTGGTACTGTTAGCATCTTGCGCGAGCTGGTCAACTCCGACTCCGCCACTTGGAGCCGATTCCCCCCTGCCGGTCAGGGAGGGCACTTCGTACTTCTCCGTCGGATCGGCGACATACCGGGCTTTGGCACAGGTTGATGTTGCAAAGGTTCATCGCCTGCACAGTGTCCTAGTTGGCATAGATGGGGAAATTGTCCTGGAGCGATATTACAACCGCCGGGATGAGGGCTCGATTCATGACATCCGTTCAGCGACAAAGAGTATTACGGCGATATTAGTGGGTATCGCCATCGATCGGGGCATCGTCTCAGGGGTCGATCAGCCCGTCGCGGAGATACTCCAGCCAGCGTATCCCGATATCGAAATTCCCGAAGATCTCACGATACATCACCTGCTAAGCATGTCCCCAGGTAAGGATTGTGATGATTGGGACCGACGATCGCCGGGAAATGAGAATCGGATGTACCGTACCAGGGATTGGACGGAGTTTTTCCTCTCTCTTGATCAGGTTGCGGCCCCCGGCGAGGTCGGGAGCTACTGCACAGGAGGAGTTGTTGCCCTGGGAAGAATTCTCGAGCTTTCCCTGGATACTCCTCTGGATGATTGGGCCGATGAGGTTCTCTTCAAGCCCCTGGGTATACGGAACTATCAATGGGAGTACTATCAACGGGGCAGGGGAGTCGATACCGGGGGGCACCTTCACATAAGCCCACGGGGTCTTATGGCCCTGGGATTCATGCTACTTCAAAGGGGCAGCTTTGCCGGAGAGCGAATCGTCAGCGCAGAATGGATCGATGACATGTGGACGCCCCGAGGCGATCTCTCAGGCCAGATGTATGGGTACCTTTGGTGGCCTCAGGAAGTGGATTACGGTTTCGGACCTGTCCAGGTCCTTGTCGCCCGGGGAAACGGCGGCCAAAACCTCTTTTTGGTCCCGTCCCTCAGCTTATCCGTTGTTGTAACCACGGGATATTACAACGACCCCCGATCGGCGGTGTCCGACCAAATATTTTTCAATGCGATTCTTCCCGATGTCTTGGACATAGATTCGGCATCGGGTAACTCAGAAAGAAAGTTAAAAGGAGTGTATTTATGAGCAATAGTGCCGACACAAAAAACGCAGCGTTAGTTTCCCCATCGGATTCCCGATCATTTTCCATAGCCGTCGGAATATCCGGTCTCTCCTCGGCGATACTGTTCGTCGTCGTGTCCCTTATCGTCGCTTTCGGCGTCGGTCCCGATCCGACCGAATTGATCGCCTGGCTGGAGCGCTTTCCAGATATCTTCCCGTTCAGAGTCGCGGAGAACGGCCTGTATCTGATCGTCCTGATGCTCTGGCTCGGGATGTTTCTTTCCCTCGGGGAAATCGCCCGGGAAAGCCACCCTGTCCTTGGCAAGCTGGGCTCGGGATTCGCTCTTGCCGGGGTTTCGATCCTTATCGCCGGTTCTCTCCCGCATATCGGGACCTTTCCGATTTCAAATATCTACGAAGACCTGGAGCTTGCCGGGGCTATCACCAGTGGAACGGTTGATCCCCGGTTGAACATCGCCAGCCTCACCTACATGTGGCAGTCCCAATGGGGAGTTTTCGACGCGCTCCTTTTTGCCGGGATCGCACCATTGGGGGTGGGAATTTTCTTCATCGGTATATCGGCGTATTCCGCCATTGGCCGCGGCTATGGATCGTTGCTCATCGCGACCGGTGTCCTGAGCCTGGCAGGATCGGCAGGCGCGATCATCGATCCCCAGGGCCTGTTTGTCGCCGCCTCAATACTCAGCATCGTGTTGCTGTCTTTTATCAGTGGAATACGCTTCCTACGCAGGGGTGCAAGAGCAAATCCATAATAATATAAGGAGATGATCTATGAATACAACGATGATGAGAGCTATTGTCTATACAGAATACGGATCACCGGATGTACTGCGTCTTGAAGAGGTGGAAAAACCGTATCCTTCGCCTGATGAGGTGCTGATTCAGGTTCGTGCGACTACGGTTACGGCTGGGGACGTGAACCTTCGCGGTTTTTCATTTGTCCCTGATGGTCTAAAGCTACTTACACGGCTGGTCTTTGGGTTACGTAGGCCCCGGCAAGCTATCCTGGGTACGGAAGTTGCTGGAGAAATTGTTGCTGTTGGCAAAAATGTCACGCGCTTCAAAGTCGGGGATGCAGTGTTCGGAATCGGCTCAGACCGCCTGGGGGCATATGCTGAATACGTGACACGTAAGGCGGAAGAGGCGCTAGCATTGATCCCTCAGGGGATGACATTTGAGGAAGCAGTATCCGTACCTTTTGGGGCGATGACCGCCTACTACTTCTTAAAAGACCGCGCAAATCTACAAGCCGGACAGCATGTTTTGGTCAATGGTGCATCGGGTGGTGTGGGAGTATATGCAGTGCAGATTGCCAAAGTGCTAGGAGCAGAAGTGACAGCGGTTTGCAGCACGCGCAACATCGCCATAGCGCGTGAACTCGGCGCAGACCATGTTATTGACTACACCTGCGAGGACTTCAAGATAAATCCGGCATTATACAATGTCATCATCGATACTGTGGTGGGTGCGATGACGTTCAAGCAGGCGAAAACTGCGCTAAAGTCCGACGGCCTGTATCTGGCAGTCGCAGGCGGCATCGGTGAGATGATCCGGTCTGTGTGGAACAAGCGCATTATTGTGGGAACACCCCCAGAGACAGCGGAGTTGATGAATGCGTTGGTAGCGATGTTAAAAGCCGGACAGATTAAACCAGTTATTGACCGCACATATGTACTCGAAGAAACCACTGAGGCGCATCGCTATGTCGAGACACGCCGTAAGCGCGGCAGTGTGGTCATCACGCTTGCTCCAATGGACGAAGCCTGAGACATCAATTCGCAGATGCTTTGTATAAGTGAACACAACATCATTATCCAGGTAAGTATGAGACATAAAGTGTTGCTGTCTGACTTGCAGCATAGACGAGCAAAACCGGATAAATTTGTTCAAATCGAATCGTCAAGTGTATGCCAATGAAAATTTCTGCTACAAACAGCCAGTTTGCGGTATCGGTAAATATTATGGCAAAATGTGAGATTATCCTCAATCAACTGAAAATTGCGAGGTTACCGGGGGCTGATGCCATTCATTTATGCGATTTTGCCGAATGGGTAGCCGAGGATGAAAAAACAGGAGTTATGGACCAATGAAAAGCCCACTTATGATTTTCCTATCTCTTTTTCTTTTTTCCTGCTCGAGCGTCGTTCCCAACGGGTTTTATCTCTCCCAGGGCTACGGGCTCGCGATCGATATCAGGCACGGTAGGGTCCTGACCTATCAGGTTGCCGGCGAGAAATTAGTTCGGCTGCCAATATTAAACGGGCGAATTAATAAGGAAATTTTGAAATCGGTTGTGGATGATTATTATATCGAGATCAGCAAAGATGAGCTGGCTTTTTTCAACTATCGCGGAGATTTAGTTGCCGTTTTTTCGCCAGCAAGTAAAGAGAGATATTCAATAGCACCGAACACCCCTACAGCTAACATCGACTTTTTTTTTCGAGACCTTTCGAGAGAATTACCCGTTTTTCGAACTCTATAATATCGACTGGGATGAGCAATACCGGCGCCTGAGCCCGTTGATACACGATCAAATGACACCGCCTGAAATTGAAGGCATGCTCAAGGAAATGGTAGCTCCGCTTAATGATGATCATGTTGAAATTGAGCTTACAGAGTCCTATTCGCCACATTTGGGACCTCCCGAATGGTGGGTCGCAGGAAAGGCTCGGGATTATGTGAAGCTGATCGAGGACAAGTATGTACAACTGAGCTATTCATCCGATCGCCTCATTCGTCATGGAAGTCTGACAGATGATACCGGTTATATTTTGCTTGCTGGGATGGGAGGTGTGCTTAATCAGGCACAGGCCGCTGAAATCGCCAGGCGGCAATTCTCCGCAGCCATCACTGATTTTAGCGAAAAAAAGAACCTTGTAATTGACCTTCGCTTCAACCGCGGGGGATATGACGTAGTCGGCCTGGAGTTCGCTAGTTTTTTTACAAATGAGTATCGGACGGCTTATCATCGTGAGGTCATGAACGGAGGGGATTTTGTGCCCATTCAATCCGTATATGTTCAGCCTGGCGAGCAGTTCTTCAATGGCGAGGTTTATCTCTTAACTTCGGGTGCAACGGTTAGCGCAGCCGAAACTTTTATCCTCGCGATGCAATCGGTTACAACACCGATCGTTATCGGCGAACAGACTGCTGGCTTCTTTTCTGACTCGCTTCCTAGGAGATTGCCGAACGGCGTCGAATTCAGTCTCTCCCATGTACGATACTATGATCTCGAAGGGACTCTGCGTGAAGGTGTGCCCGTCATTCCCGACCATTACTTACCTATGGGAAGCTTTGAAAAGGATTCTCATCTGGAAAGAGCGCTCGAGATCATTGGGTCTCAAGACTGATGAGGAAACGCTGCGAAGGCTGATAGAAATTTATAATGTACTTTCAATGTTGATCAAGGCGCAATCTGAGAGAGCGGGACAAAAACGAGAGAGCAGTGTTTTGATATGGCTATTCACTCATCACTAATGTCATTGACGATGTTCTTTTTCTTACCGATTAGGAATATAAATTACTTTTTCTTAATACCCACATTCCGCACTTGAAATCCGGCAAATGACATTTTGCTCCATTGCAATGAC
>CAWZYW010000092.1:0-7813 GCA_963966255.1 uncultured Salinispira sp.
AAACTGGTACCGTCGGAAAAACCGCTGAATGTACGAACCGGGATCGTGACCGAACCGATGATGAGGCCGTAGATAAACTGAGACAGCGGCTTGTTCGGACCGGATACCGGGTCGGTAGCCATGAAAACCGCCACATAGAACAGAGAACCGGAGAAAAGGAACTTGGTGATATCGGTGATCTGTTCCAGAAAGCTCTTGCCCACGGGATTCATCAGGGCCGCATTGTTCGGGCTCAGGGCCCCGAGGAAGCCGGCGTAGTAAAATGCGGTGGTGAGGACCGTCGCGGACAATAGCGTCATGATGATCATCCGCCAGTTCGCAGTTTTGGTCCACATCAGATAGATTCCTGCGAGGATAATCAGGAAAATTGCCGACTCGCCCATGGATCCCACCCGACGACCGAAAAACAGGTTTGTCAGGCTGTTATCATTAATATATTCGCTTCCTGCCGGGAGATTGTCGGACTGGAGTCCTCGATAAATTTCCAGGGGGGTGACGGTACTGACTGCATCCACTTCCGGTGCGAGAATTCCGGCATAGGCGCTGATAACGTAAAGCGCAACGGTCAGGCCAATGGCGCCGAAAATGGTCCAGCGTACCAGTCCTTTCTTCTCGTAATTGTTGGTGATGATCCAATAAGCTGCCGCAACGATAAGAATCATGAAAATCGCTTCGACGAAGCCGCTGCCCTGGGCCTGGGCATTCATTCCAAGGGTTCCGAATGCGCCGGGAATCATCCAGGTGGTCTGCATCAGCAGGGGAAAGGAAAGGTAGGTAAACAAGCGACCGGTGATAGCCGGATTGAATACATTCCGGCCGAAACCGCCGTATACGCCTTTCCCCATGACTACCGAGAACGCTGCGGCGAGAGCAGCAACCCATAGAGGTACTGCCGGCGGAAATGACAGGGCGAGAAGGGCCGAAGTCACCAGCACCGCTTCACTGACCTTCTTATTCCGGGCTTTTTCCATGATGAATTCGGAGAGGATTCCAACTCCGAATACAACCGCTGTAACTGCTACAACCCGCCATCCGTAAAGATAGGCAGAGTACAGGAAAATCGGTATGAGGGAGTACAGCACCTTCCTCATAATCTGCTGTTTTTGGAACACAATTCCTCCTAACGGCCGTTGAAGCAATTCGATATCTATGAATTGAGAATCTGCTGTCAGTATACTGCAACACACTTCGCTTGTGTTCAAAAAACCGGGACTGAAATATCTTGCGAAGCCCAATAGATTACATATTTTGTCATGTATACCATCCGTAGAGTACTATATGAATAGTAATTTATCAATAAAAAAATATCGTGAAATGAAGATCAATCAATCGATAATCATCCCCGACAGAAACTGGTAGTAATCTTCCAGCGATCGCTCGTATATATTCCCTGCGGTATCCAGCAGAATGATATAGCTGATCATACCTTCCGGCCTGATGTACTGAGGACGGGGCGTGAAATAGGACAAACCCTCGGATTTATCCATTCCCGGCGGGAGGGAAGGGCGCTCAAACGAGTAGCTGCCGCTGCCTTCCCGGTGCAGGATGGCCAGCATTCCCCGGCCCCCTCCGGCCTCGGGATACATCGACGGATCGCTGAATTCATAGAGCCTGATGTCCTCCGGGAGCTTACCCCTGCCTTCTACGGGCCTGGCGTTGGCAAAATTGTCCACAAGGGACTCCGCTCCCCGGGGGTTGCCGAGGTATACGACTACCAGGATGGAGTACGAAATGCCCCGTCCTGATTCATCACGGATCCGCTCTGACTGGAACATTATCGCCCCGTTCTCGCCGGTGAATGGCAGGGGGCGGATGTTCCAGTCTTCCCTGACGGGCATCCATATGGCAAAAGGGTAGGAGAGAATCCCCTGATGACCGTCGATCTTCCGGTTTTCAAAGAGTTCATCGGGGGAAATCTCCCGGTTGCGCGGGAGTTCCGGCAGGAACTGTTCCACCCCCTGCCAGAGCGAGTGCTCTTCCGGTGCCAAACCGCTGATATCGGACCAGTTGAGCAGGTAATTCCGTGCCCTTCCCGGCATTCCGCTTACGTAGGCTGCAAAAGCATAATCCGACCAGAATAGAGGATGCAGCTGATTCGCGCTGATCCGTGAGGCGATGTACTCGTATTCCCGAATCGACTGCACAGGTAAAGCGCTTTTTGCATAAAGATCGGCGAGAAACCAGCGGGCCCGATAATCGTCTTCTCCGATTTCCACCGCCTGCGTAAGGGCGGCCTCAGAGCGCAGGAACGCCCCTTTATCATCGAGATTGTGCAGATACAGGTTTATAAGCCCTTCGAACAGGAGAAAATCAAGATCCGACACTTGATGCGACTCAGTGCTCAGCAGGGCCTCAAGGACCCGATGCAGGATTTCAATATATTCCGCCTTGCTTCGATCCGTGCTCCAGAAATCGTCCGGAATGTAGCCCAGAAGATTATCCTCTTCCTCAGATATGATCGAAAGCTCATCAGCTACTTCATCAATGTCCAGGAAGACGGCGGGATCGATCAGGCCGACATCCACCGGGAAAGCGGAGAACGAAAACCAGCCTGATAAAAGCAGAACGATAATGCGGCGAGTATGATTCCGGTACACGGGTAATTCCTCTGGTTTATGGTTTTTCGATTATATCAATCTGATGAACTCGCGTATATCTCCATTCTTTTTCTGGACTCTCCTCCCGACTGTGGGGATTTTTTTCCCGAACGCTATTTTCTTAAATGCTAAATAGTAGTAAAATAATCAGGAATAACCGGGTCTATGTTTGGAAGAAAGGCAAGGGAAGACTATAAAAGCCTGCGTATCTTTGACCTTTCGACCTTCCCTTCGGGCGATCCGGTAGAAAATCTCAGCCTTGAACATCATTTGTTTACTCAATTTCCGAACGGCGGCAGGGAGAAGCTGTTGTTCTATATAAATGAGACAGCAGTGGTGATCGGCAAACATCAGAATCCCTGGAAGGAAGTCAGCCCGGATGTCCTGATCGGAGGATAT
This sequence comes from uncultured Salinispira sp., assembly GCA_963966255.1. Lineage (GTDB taxonomy): Bacteria > Spirochaetota > Spirochaetia > DSM-27196 > Salinispiraceae > Salinispira. The sequence goes on from CAWZYW010000092.1 coordinate 2,997, forward strand.
CCTCCGCTGTACCGTCGCTTCACAGGCGGGGGGACGGGATTCCACGATACCGGGAATGTGAATTGGAGCTTCCTCGCTTCGAAAAAAGACTTTTCCCAGGAGGAGAATCTTGAGATCATTGCCGATCTGGCATCGGACTTTTCCGGGATTCCCAGGCGGGAATTCGAAACCGGAGAACGGGGGGACTTGTTCTGCCGGGGGCTGAAAATCAGCGGAAACGCCCTGGCGTTCAGGGGCGAAAAAGCCCTGCACCACGGAACCCTCCTGATCGATTCAGATCTCGGAGCGCTCTCGGGTTCATTGTGCGGACTTGGCCGCTTGCCCGGAATTAGCGTCGCCGGTCCGGGAGTGGATTCCAATCCGGTCCCGGTTGGTAACCTTCGTGATATCAGCGGGGTCCCGATGACCGCCGCCGGTTTCGTCAATTACGTGACCGAGGGGCAGGACCAGCTGAGGACCGAGCTTATCACCGAGAAGGGTCCGAACCCCCGGGTTGATCCGGAGCTGTCCCAGCGCTACCGTTCTGCGGACTGGCATTTCCGGCGAACGCCGGATTTTCGTATTATACTGGGGGATGATTGCAGCTTTGCGGTGCATCGGGGGACGGCGGTGAGCGAATGCCCCGAACTGGCATTGCCGGGGAAACAGTGGGACCTTGCCGAACCGCTCCAGTATGCGGAATTGTTTGAACTTATCAAAGAGATATCAGCAGGAGCATTAACTGCTCCTGAATAGGAACGCCGGCTTTCCGAACAGGATAAGCCGGAGCGGATAACATTTACATGGAACGGATGAATCAGGAGGAACGAATGGACAGCAAGCAGATGATGAACACCCTTGACCGGCTGCTTGAGGAAGCGAAGGTGGCGATCCTCGCCAACATCGATGAAAGCGGCAATCCCAGCATGCGCTGGATGAGCCCCGGCCTGGTGCGCGGACAGGAAGGCCTGTTGTATGCGGTAACCAGCCCGAAGTTCAAGAAAACCAGCCAGCTGGAGAAAAACCCCAGCGTCCAGTGGATGGTGCAGACCCGGGATCTCTCGGAGATCGTCTCCATCCGCGGAACCATGCAGGTATTGGACAATCCCAGCCTGCGATCCATGGTCATGGAAGCCATAGGCACCAAGCTGGCCACGTTCTGGAAGATCAACGAAAACGACACCGATGTGGTGATCCTTGAAACCGTCATAGACGAGATGGAGTATTTTTCCGCGTCCAAGGGAATCCGGGAGAGCATCACAATCAACCGGGAGGACAGTGAATGAGCAGGGTAAAAAATTACGACAAGCAGTTTCTCCTCGATTCGCTCAGGGAAATGGTCATGATGCGTCGATTTGAGGAAAAGGCCGGTCAGATGTACGGTCTTAAAAAAATCGGCGGTTTCTGCCACCTGTATAACGGGCAGGAAGCCGTGGCTTCCGGCTCTATCCGCGCTCTGGATCTGAAGCGCGATTTTGTTTTGACCAGCTACCGGGATCACGCTCACGCCATCGCCTGCGGCATGGATCCCAAGCACATCATGGCCGAGCTGTACGGGAAAATTACCGGCGTCAGCCGGGGCAAGGGCGGTTCCATGCACATGTTCGACGTCGAAAAGCATATGCTCGGCGGGAACGGTATCGTCGGCGCCCAGATTCCCCTTGCAACCGGTACCGCCTTCACCCAGGCGTACTGGTACAAGATGGGCAAGGTGAAGGAAATGGGCGTGAGCCTCTGTTATTTCGGCGACGGGGCCATTCATCAGGGCGCCTTCCACGAGAGCCTGAACCTGGCGCGGGTCTGGGATCTGCCGGTAATCTATCTTGTGGAGAACAACCGTTTCGGCATGGGTACCGCCGTCAAGCGGGTTTCCGCCGTCGAGGACTTTAATCTCAAAGCCAGCGGTTATGATATCGAAGGCCGTATTCTCAACGGCATGGATTTCATCGATATGTACGAAGGGGTGAAGGCCATGGTGGACGAGAGCCGGAAGACCGGCAAAGCCTTCCTGGTGGACGTGAAAACCTATCGCTACAAGGGACATTCCATGAGTGATCCCGCTAAATACCGTACGAAAGACGAACTGGAATCCTTCAAGAATCAGGATCCGATCATCAGCCTGAAGGATGAGATGATCGAGGCGAAGATGATCAGCGAGGAAGAGTACAAGGCCATGGATGACGAGGTGAAGGCAGAGGTGAACGAGGCGATTGATTTTGCCGAGAAGAGCCCCGAGCCCCCGATGCATACCATGTACGAGGACATCTATGCCGAGTAAGTCGCGCTCCTGCGCGGATCTGATTTGAGAGAGGAATAAAATGGGAATATTGACAGTTAGAGAAGCATTAAATGAAGCCCTCGATGAGGAGATGACCCGCGACGAAGCGGTGGTTCTCATGGGCGAGGAAGTCGCCGAATACAACGGGGCATACAAAGTATCGAAGGGCCTTCTGGATAAATACGGCCCCCACCGGGTACTGGACACCCCCATTGCCGAGCTGGGCTTCACCGGTATCGGCGTGGGAGCCGCGCAGGTCGGCCTCAGGCCGGTGGTCGAGTGGATGACCATGAACTTTTCGCTCCTTGCACTGGACCAGGTGGTGAATAACGCCGCCAAACTCCGTCATATGTCCGGCGGGCAGCTGCAGGTGCCTATCGTGTTCCGGGCCCCCAACGGGCCCGCCGAATACCTCAGCTCACAGCACAGCCAGAGTTTCGCCAGTTACTATGCTCATGTACCGGGATTGAAGGTTGTCGCTATTTCCACCCCGGCCAATGCGAAGGGCCTTCTGAAGTCCGCCATCCGGGACAACAATCCCGTGGTTTTCCTGGAAGCGGAAATGATGTACGGCCTGAAAGGCGAGGTACCCGAGGGCGAGCTGCTCCAGCCCCTGGACAAGGCGGAGATCGCCCGGGAAGGGAAGGACATCACCCTGGTCACCTTCGGCAAGGTACGGCACATGGTTATGAAAGCCGCTGAAGAACTTGCCAAGCTGGGTGTGGAAGCCGAGGTCGTGGACATGATATCCCTGCGACCGATCGACGAAGAGACGATATTTAATTCGGTGCGCAAAACCAACCGGGCAGTGGTTATCGATGAAGCCTGGCCGCTGGCTTCGGTAGGCTCCCACGTGGCATACCTGATTGGCAGCAAGTGCTTTGACGATCTGGACGCCCAGGTGGAGTTTGTTTCCAGCGAAGATGTACCCATGCCCTATAACCACACCCTGGAACTGGAAGTCCAGCCCACGGTGGAGAAAATCGTGAACGCCTCCAAGCGCGTTCTGTATATGGAATAGTCCCAGGAGCGAAACGATGGCAGAAAAGATTTTTATGATTGCCCTCAGTCCCACCATGGAAGAGGGTACGATACTCAACTGGAGCAAAAAAGAAGGTGACAGCATCTCCACCGGCGACGTGATCTGCGAGGTCGAGACCGACAAGGCCAGCATGGATTACGAATCCGCACAGGAAGGGGTGCTGCTGAAAATTATCAAGGGCGAAGGCAGCGGTGCAAAGGTCGGTGATACCATCGGCATCATCGGGGAAAAGGGCGAAGATATCGCCGACCTGGTGAAGGAAGTCGAGAACGAAGCCGCAGCTCCCGCTCCCGCAGGGGAATCCAAAGCCCCGGCTGAGGAAGCGGCTGCCCCGGCAGCTCAGCAGCCCGCGGCCGCCGCGCCTGCTGCCGCCGAGCCGGCATCGACCCAGCCGGCCGCACCGGCTGCCGGCGGGCGTATCATCGCAAGCCCCCTGGCATTGAAGATGGCTGCCCAGAAGGGTATAGATATCTCCAGGGTAAGCGGAAGCGGCCCCGGAGGTCGAATCGTCAAGCGGGACATCGAAAACTTCAAAGCACCGGCACCCGGTGCGGCGTCCGCACCGGGCCGGGCTTCCGCAAGCTTCGCCCCGGCAATGGCCGCCGGCAAAGACCGGGAAATTCCCGTTACCGGTAAACGTGCGGTCATCGCCAAGCGCCTTGCCGAGAGCATGTTCAGCGCGGTTCATTACTACGTTAAGAATAAAGTGGCCATGGATAACCTTATGGCTGCCCGGGCGATGTTGAACAAAGAGGCACCGGACAAAGTCAGTTTCAACGCCTTTATGCTGAAATTCGTCGCCGAAGCTCTGAAGCGCTACCCGGCGGTGAACGCCAGCTGGCAGGGCGACAAGATCCTAGAGTTCGGCAGCATCGACATCGGCCTCGCGGTGGACCTGGGCAACGGCCTGATCACTCCCATTGTCCGGAACGTAGGCAACAAGGGCGTGGTACAGATCGATGCAGAACTCAAGGAGTTGATCAAGAAGGCCGGAGACGGAAGCCTCAAACCCGAAGAGTACACCGGCGCGACGTTCAGCATTTCCAACCTGGGCAGTTTCGGTGTGGATGAGTTCACCGCCGTGATCAATCCCCCGGGTTCGGCGATTCTGGCCCTGGGCAAGGTCACCAAGACCCCTGTCTACGATCAGGCCGGAAATATCGTTCCCGTGAGTCAGATGGTAATGACCATGAGTTTCGACCATCGGGTAATTGACGGCGCCCTGGGCGGCCGCTTCCTGTCAGAACTTCAGCGGATGATGGAAAACCCCGTGCGGGTGCTGTTCTAAGTGCCGGATGGGCTGACGCAGCCCGGCATTCGTAAGCCGTTCAGCGAAAAAGAGGAAAAAACGTTATGGCAGACAAAAGCTTTGATCTGATTATCATTGGTTCCGGCCCCGGAGGCTATGTCTCCGCAGTCCGGGCCAGCCAGCTGGGCCTGAAAACCGCGGGGATTGAAAAGGGAGAGGCCGGCGGGGGGGGTGGAAACTGGGGCTGTAGCCCCTCCAAGGCTCTGCGG
>CAWZYW010000093.1:0-7811 GCA_963966255.1 uncultured Salinispira sp.
AAGCTGATGTTCCGGGTGTACAGGAGCTGCAGGGCATCGAGGATCGGCGCATTGGACGGAAGGGAAGTGTAGTCCCGCCGGGTCACGTCGGCCACGGTGGGAATAAGGTGCTTGTACAGGGTCGGGGCATCCACGCCGGCCCGGGAGAAAGCGGCCCGGGTCTGGTCGTTTAACGCGCCGCATCGGATGGGGACATAGCGGTTGTCCCGGTCGATCTGGTTCTTCAGGTACGCATATGCATAACTCGCCACGGTACAATCCATATCGGGATTGATGTGGCCGGTGACGTAGATGGTTCGGCTCATGAAGCGGAGCATAATCACATCTGCCGGGGATATCAAGACTGTCCGGTCTTATCCGGTTCCGCGTACGGGGAGGGAACTACTCCGGGGGAAAAAACGCCGCGTGAACCGTTCGGACTGCCTGCCTGACCTTGTCCTGCCTGATGACGAAGTAGGTGGCCGCCGCGCTGGCGCCGATGGAAATCATCTTGGCATGAAGGCCTTCCCGGCTGAGGGCCAGCACCAGGGTTTCGGCGATCTCCTCGCACTCCTCCAGGCCTTCTCCCACCAACGCAACGATGGCGTACTGATCCATGCTTTCCAGCCGGGCCACCGTCGACAGGCCAAGGCCGGCCACCGCCCGGTGAGCCGCATCCAACTCGCCCCGGGACAGAAAGATATTAATCGAGGTCTGAGTGGTCACCACCGACTTGATGTTGATGCCCGCATCGGCCAGCGCCGCGCTGGCCCGGCCCAGGACCCCGGCTTTGGAACCCACCCCCGAACCGCTGAGCCTGAGGATGCCGAAATCCTCCGACCAGGTAACCGATTTTACCTTGTGGCTCACTTCATTCCCCGAAGCATCGGTGAGGGCGCTGTGCAGGGCTTCGATGCGGGACACCGGAACGATGCCGTCGCTATGGCGGTGGATGTTCATGATTCGCAGGGGAATTTCCGCCTCGCGCAGGGGCTCGACGGTCCGGGGATGGAGGATGCGGGCCCCGAAATACGATAGTTCAGCAGCTTCCCGGTAACTGAGGACCTCCAGGGGTCTGGGATGGTCAGCCGCCGACGGATCGGCGGACATAAAGCCTTCCACGTCTTTCCAGATATCAAGGGACTCGGCGCCGATGCATCGGGCAATGGCCGCCGCCGAGTAATCGCTGCCTCCCCGGCCCAGGAGGGTCACTGCGCCGTCGGGACCAATGCCGTAAAAACCCGGTACAACGGCAATACCGCTTCCGGCCAGGGCGGCTGCAACCGGGTCGGATGAGGCTTCGAAGTCGACCGTTGCGTTCCGGGCTTCTCCGTCGGTGGTCAGCCCGATGTCCTCCGGTAGGGCCTCCCGGGCGTCAAGGCCGGATTCCCGCAATACCGCACTCACCACCAGGGAAGACAGGCGTTCGCCATAGCTCATGGCCAGGTCGTATACCCGAGGAGGGATTTCCGACAGATAACGGATACCCGTCAGCAGGCGCTCGAGCTGCCCGGTCCGCCGTTGCAGTTCCTGCAGCAGCGGTTCACGCTCCGATTCATCGGCGATAAGCGCGTTCGCGGCCCGGATCGCCGGACCCGCTATGGCCTCGAGATCTGCGGGGCCCGATGATTCACCGCTGAGGGCATTATCCAGGGCCAGGGCAATGCGGTTGGTTATGCCGTAGAAGGCTGAGACCACCACCACCGCAGGCCGTTTATACTCTCTCATCACTGAAGCAAGGCGCCTGATGTCATCGGTTTCACGGAGATTCGAGCCGCCGAATTTCGCTACGATGAGCCGCTGCTTTTCCCCCGTCATATCAGGGCCCATGCCAGAGCTGCCCAGGCGACGCCGAGAACCAGGCCGCTGGCAATTTCAGCGAGGCTGTGGCCCACCATTTCAGAATGGGCTTCCATGCCCTCCCGCTTATCTTCCGGAATCAGAGCCTGTAATTTGTTCAGCGCGACAGCATGCTTCTGGACGAAGCCGCGCAGGCGGAACGCGTCGTACATCACGATGGCGGCGAAGACCAGGCTCACGGAAAACCAGGGTCCCGCGGTGCCGTATTCGAGTCCGATATATGCCGCCAGGGAACACACAAAGGCCGAGTGGGCGCTGGGCATGCCGCCGGTGGTGACCAGGTATTTCGGCGAGACCCGCCGGTCCCGGATCGAGTAGATGATGAACTTGAACAACTGACTGACAAGCTGTACGCTGGCCGCCACGAAAAACGCGATTGGCATAGGTTCTCCTGAGCTGGTAATCGTTGTCGGCATTGTAGCTCCGGGGTTTTTCTCTGTCCAGAACCTGGTAAATCCGCCGAACGGTCTTGTCATGCGAATTTTTTTTCCCGATTTTTATATGTACGCGGTGCGGCAATATCGGCTCCGTAAAAAGGAGATATCATGAGCCAGAATACCAAACGCATCCCCCCAGGTCCCGGGCAGGAGTCGGTTTGGGACTACCCGCGGCCACCCCGCCTGGAAGCGAGTTCGAAGCGGATACAAGTGTTTTTCGCCGGCCAGGAAATAGCATCGACGATCCGAAGCTTTCGCATCCTCGAAACCAGCCACCCCCCGGCATATTACCTGCCGCGGGATGACGTTCGGATGGAATATTTCCGTCCCGTATCGAATCAGAGCTTTTGCGAATGGAAGGGCAAGGCTTCCTACTTCGACGTGGTAGTGGGAAATAAACTGGCGCCCGCTTCGGCGTGGACCTATGAGCGGCCGTCGCCTAATTTCCTTCCCATCGCCGGGTATCTGGCGTTCTATCCGGGAAGAATGGAGCGCTGCCTGGTGGATGGCGAAACGGTGCGCCCCCAGGCCGGGAGTTTTTACGGTGGTTGGATCACCGACGAAATCGTCGGGCCTTTTAAGGGAGAGCCTGGCACCATGTTCTGGTAAGACGTCAGCTTAACCGAGTCGTATCCGGGGATTGAGCCAGGCATATAGCAGGTCGGCGATCAGGTTTGCCAGTGAAAAATAAAACACGATAATCATGGATATGGACTGAAGCACCGGCAAATTCTTAAAACCGACGGCGGTTACCAGCAAGGAGCCCATGCCCGGATAGTTGAAAACGTTCTCGATAACCACCAGGCCTCCCATTAGCCAACCGAAACTGATAGCGATGATCGTAATGCTGGGAAGTAATGCGTTTCGCAGCACATGTTTCATCAGAACCTGCCGTAGGGTCATCCCCTTGAGAAGGGCGGTGCGTACATACGGCTTTTTTAATTCTTCAATGGTGCTGGCACGGGTCATCCGGGTAATGTAGCCGATGAGCACCAGACTGGCCGTTATCGCCGGCAGAACCAGGATTCGGATCCATTCAAGCAGGCCCTGCCCTTCGTTCACCATGGAGCTGGCACTGAACCAGCCGAGGCCCACCGCCACTGCATTGATCAGTACGATCCCAGTCACGAATTCTGGCAGACCAACTACCGCAAGGCTGGTGATGCTTATTCCCTGATCTATCCAGCTGCCTTCCCTCACCGCGGAGACAATCCCCAGGAAGAGGGAGAGAGGAACGGCGAACAGAAGTGTCGCCATCGCCAGGATAAGCGAATTGACCATTCTCCCGATAACCAGGGGCCGAACCGGCGGAGCTCCGGCGGTGTATGAGACACCCCAATCCGCGGTGAGAAATCCGCCGATCCAGCGCAGGTATTGTTCGATGGGAGGGCGATCGAGCCCATATTGTGAATTGAAGTTTTCAACCGCCGCCGGAGAGGCATCCCGCCCCAATACCAGCTTGGCCACATCGCCGGGCAAGAGCTGGGTCAACGCGAAGATGAGGATGGACGTTACCATGAGGGTGACGGCCATCATGCCGAGGCGGCGCAGCAGATAGGAGATCATTGATCACCCCCTTGCCACATAAGCAGATCATCCCGGGTATGATGGCAGCGGATTTCATGACCTTCTGCGCTGCGGCGAAGCGGAGGGCGTTCCTCCCGGCAGATCCGGCCGATGTACATGGGACAGCGGGTGTGGAAAGGGCAGCCCGACGGCTTGTTCCGCGGACTGGGAATATCACCCTCCAGCCGGATCGGCTTTGAGCGTCGACCCGGTTCGACCCGGGGAGCGGCCGCCAGTAACGCCTGGGTATAGGGGTGATAGGGCGGCGAACCTATCTCTTGATTGCTTCCGGATTCAACCACCTCTCCCAGGTACATAACCGAGATATGATCCGCAAGATATTCGATGACCTCCAGATCGTGGGAAATCACCGCATAGCTGACCTGCTGCTTTTCCCTGAGATCTTTCAGGAGGTTAAGAATAACCGCCTGGACCGAGACATCCAATGATGAGGTCGGCTCGTCGGCGATAATCAGTTTGGGTTCGCCGGCGAACGCCCGGGCAATGGCGACCCGCTGTTTCTCTCCCCCCGATAGTTGATCGGGATATCGATGGTAGTATTCCGCGCTCAGTCCCACCGCCTCCAGCATTTCCGTTACGCGCCGGCGCAGTTCTTCCCGGCCTCTCGGTCCACGCGGCGGCGGAGGATCTCCAAGTTTACGGAAGGTCCTGCCGATGGACTGTCCGGCGCTGTGATGGGGATTCAGCGCATCGCCCGGGTTCTGGAATATCATCATGATGCCTCTGAGGACCTGTTGGTAACGTCGATTGAGTCTTGAACTCAATGCCAGGCCCTCTAGTTCCATCTCGCCGGCATCAGCCCGTTCCAGAGCTACAATGGTCCGGGCAAGAGTCGTCTTGCCGCTTCCGCTCTCGCCGACAATTCCCAGGGTCTTGCCCCGGGGGATTCCAATGCTCACATTATCCACCGCCCGAACCGCTTGATGCATTTTTTTTCCAGTCAGTGAAATCCGCGCAGGATCACCGAAGGATTTTTCCAGGCCGCGCGCGCTGAAAAGTGTTTCATCAGCAGGGGGTTCCGGGACGTTGCGTTCGTCTTCGGTCTCCGGAACGACGTCATCGTCATCCTCCGCGTCGATTTCCTTCCAGTGCCAGCACCGGACCAGGTGGACCCCGTCGGGAATGGTGCCGAATGCCGATTCGAGTACGGGTTTCCGGTCACGGCAGCGCTGGCTGGCATGGGGGCAGCGATCGGCGAAGACGCAGGCGAGGGATCGTTGCTGCAGGGCCGGGGCCACCTCTTCGATATTCCGGAGCCGGCGGTTTCCCGCCTTCCCGGGCAGGCAAGCCAGCAGGCCGCGGGTGTACGGATGTCTGGGCCGTGCGAACAGCTCGTCTACCGCCCCGCTTTCCATTAACTCTCCGGCATACATTACCGATACATCGTCGCAGAGCTCTGCGACGGCGCCGAGGTCATGTGATATATACAACGCAGCAGCGCCTTGTCCCCTGATGAGTTCCCGGAGCAAATCGAGGATGGTAGCCTGGGTGGTCACGTCCAGAGCAGTGGTGGGCTCATCGAGGATGACCAGCGAGGGCCGATGCATCAGCGCCATGGCGATGAGCACCCGCTGAAGCATCCCGCCGGAGAGCTGGTGGGGATAGCTGTCGGCCACCGCTTTCGGATCGGCGATGTGCACCCGCTCCAGCCAGCGAAGCGCGTGAGCACCGGCCGCTTCGGAATCCATCAGATCGTGCAGCAGGGCGGCTTCGATCATCTGGTCGCTGATACGGATTGAAGGATTCAGCGAATCCATGGGGTTTTGGGGGACGAAGGTGATTTGCTGACCCCGCAGCTCGCGCAGCGCCGATTCATCGATCTGCCGCATGTCCCGGCCTTCGAAACGCAGTTCCCCCCGGGCGATCCTCCCGTTGCGGGGCAGGGCCTGGAGAATCGCCAGGCCCAGTGTGGACTTCCCGCTTCCGCTTTCTCCCACCAGCCCGTGAATGCTTTTGGCTTCGATGACCAGATCAACATTTTTTATAACGTTTCGCCAATTCCTCCCGATGCGATACTCAACACTGATATTATGTGCTTGGAGGACCGGAGGTACCGCCGGAGAGACGTGCTGTTCATTCATCTATCATCCTCCCTTCGCAATAGTCGGCGAAGCCCATCTGATACCAGGTTGACAGATATGATAAGCAGGGCGATGGCGGTTACGGGAATCCACAATTCCCAGGGTTCATCCAGAACCCTGCTCCTCGCATCGAGAACCATGCGTCCCCATTCGGCGACGGGAGGTTGAACGCCCAGACCGAGAAACCCCAGGGACGTGACCAGGATAATCGCGTAGGACAGCCGCAGGGAGGCTTCCACCACCAAAGTCGGAAGAATATTCGGAAGCAGTTCACGAAACAGGATATACGACTGGGATTCACCACGCAGTTTCGCCTGGTCTATATAGCCCCGGTGGCGCACTGACAGGGTGGAGCTGCGCACGACCCGCGCGATGATGGGCACGTACACGATGACGATGACCAGCGTGAGGCTGATATTCCTCGGCCCCAGTGCCTCGATCACCGGTCCGGGATCATCGCTCATCAGGGGGACGATGGTCGAAATTGATACCAGGGCGAGGATGAGCGCTGGAATAGACAACAGGCTGTCGAGAATCCGGGATACGATCTCATCGAGGGTTCCCCCGGCATATCCGATCAGCATCCCTATGATGCTTCCGATGACCACCGAAATTCCCGTGGCGATCAACGGCAGGCCAAGGGTTTGGCGGGCGCCCCACAGAACCCGGGAGTATATATCCCTCCCGCGCTGGTCCGTACCGAACCAGAACTGACTGGACGGGGGTTCGCCCCGCATGGCTGCCCGGCTTTCCAGGCCGATGTCAGTGCCCCGGATTATCGTTTCGTATGACCACGGGGCGAGCATCGGACCGAAAAGTGCGAGTAGCAGGAAAATTAAAAGCAGGATGCTGCCAATCAGGTTGGCCGGCCGGGAAGCCATGCTTGTCCAGAATGAAAGCCATCGTTTTTTCGCGTTTTTGGTCGCCATATATAAATGGCGGGGCCTATTGCGGCCCCGCCGAATCCTAATCTTCCAGGCGTACCCGACGGAAATCAGTGCGTCCGGGGAAGCTGTGCATATCCAGGTTTCGTACCCGGTTCGAAAATGCTCCGATAACCGGACGGAAATACGGTATGATGATCGGACCCTCGTCGAAGAAAATTTGACTGATCCGGGCGTAAATCGCCGCCCGGGCCGCCGGATCGCTGGTCCTGGATGCTTCCGCGGCCAGGGCATCCAAAGCGGCATTCGACCAACGCGCTTCGTTGAAGGCTGCTCCGGTGGTGTAGGCTACCGAAAGGTACTCCTGGGGAGTGGGGCGGGCACCCCAGGCAGTCATTCCGACCTGGGTATTGAGCCAGTTGTTCTCGTTGTCCGCGTAATACACCGATTCAGGTATAACGTTCAAATCCACGTCGATGCCCGCATCGGCCCACTGCTGTTGGATGAACTCCGCCACCAGGCCGTATTCGAAGGTATCTCCCACGTAGAACGGTACCTGAATCCGAGGCTCGCCGTTCACTTCCACGATAAATCCGTTGCCACCGCCGTCGGCGTAGACATCGGCAATGAGTGCTTTCGCCCGTTCGGGATCATAGCTGCGGTTTTCCACGGCATTGTACAGCTCACCGTAGACCGGTCCGATGGGATCATTGTTTCCCACTACCCCGTTTCCGCCCAGGGCATCGATATTCAGCAGTTCCCGGTCGGTGGCGTACTTGAACGCCTGACGGATCCGGGGATCCTCACCGATTGATCCTTCGTCGGTCAGCAGCCTGATGACCGGATGGGTGTTGGTCGGCCGGTTGACTACCGTGACTTCGGGGATTCGGTTCGCGCTGTCTACCAGATCATCGGGAATTTTTATGATGTAATCCAGGACCCCGGTCTGCAGCGCATCGATCTGGCTTCGGTTGTCATCAAAG
>CAWZYW010000094.1:0-7772 GCA_963966255.1 uncultured Salinispira sp.
GTCGGGGGATGTTCTTCGAGGATCTTCCTCAGGGGATCGGGCAGGTTCATCGGGTAAAGAATATCCATAAACAAGACCGGATGTCGATGCAATGGGCGCTTTTGTCGTCGGGTCCGTCGGGTTATACTGGTGGACCAATGAACATCGAACGCATGAAAACGCTGATTGCACATCTGGCATCATCCCCGGGCCGGATTATCGCTGCTGATGAGTACCGGGAATCTTCGGTGGTAGTTCCCCTGATCGCACCACGGGAGGCCGATGCGGGAATGGATGACTGGCGCATCCTTTATGAAAAGCGGGCGGCCCATATTCCCCAGGGAGGAGAGAGTTGTTTCCCCGGGGGACGTATAGATCCCGGCGAAAGCCATCATCAGGCCGCGTTCCGGGAACTCGAGGAGGAAACCGGCATATCGCCTGGCCAGGCGGTCCACACGGCGTTCTACGGGAGCCTGGTGAACCCCGGGGGGCGCCTGGTTCATGTCTGGATCGCCCTGCTCCCGAAGATGCCCAGCACCCGGCCCAACGAGGAAGTGGAAAAACTCTTCACCTGCAGCCTCGGGCAGCTGAGGCAGGCTCCCCAATCGGTCTACCGCATCAGCACCGAATTCGGCAGGACAAGCGAAGCAATCCCTTTCGAGCGCTATGGCCTGGGAGAACCCTATGCCCGACGCTGGCGGGGCGCGGACCTGCAGGTCCTGTTCTACGAGGATCTGCCGGAGCTCATCTGGGGGATGACGGCGAAAATCTCCCGGGAGCTGGTCGACCAACTGTATGCCGCTGAAACCCTGACTTAATCTTCTACGGGTCGGGCCACTTCGGCGTTTTTCGCCGCCTGCTGTAGCTTTTTACTGCACCGGAGAATCGCGAAAACTGCTGAGTTCACCTTCTGCATAAATGGCGACAGGCCTTTTTTTCGCATTACATTGAGAAAAAGCACCACCCTGCGCCCATCGCTACGATTCCAGACCTGGTGCCGGTAGGTATCATCGAACAGCACATCCTCCCCTTCCTTCCAATAATATCGCTCGCCGCTGACCTCGATAAAAACTTCACCTTCGGGAATCATAAGGCCGAGATGATAGCGGAGAATCGACTTGAAAAACCCGTAATGCGGGGGGATATGCTTGCCGCCATCGATGATGCTGAACATCGCCAGATTGACCCGGGGCAGCTGTCTGATAAGCTCGCTGGTTTTCGGCACCTGGGCGGCGTTCTCATCAAGCCAGACGTCGTAGCCCTTTATTATGAATGTCCGCCAGGCAATATCGTCCTTCGCCGAAATAAAACGCTGGAGCTTGTCCACCTCGTGAAACCGGGGAATATCCTCGACATGCTCAAGCACCTGATCGAGTTCGGCGCGGATTGTTTTCCAGTTTTCCTTCAGGAGCTTTCCCTCGGGGAACTCCTCCTCCATGGAAACATATGGCGGATTTTTCACAAAAAGAGAGAGAAACCAGGAAAACACCAACGAGATAATCGCCGGTTCGATGAGGAAAATCAGAAACAGCAGGAACGGAATGCCGAGGATAATGGCGAGAATAATCCATAGAATTGTCATAGCAATCTCCTAGGTCAGCCATGGTCGAATCAGAGAAATCGGCGGCGCAGATCCGCCGTGCCGATCTCGTAAGTCGGTCTTGCGGCCATTATCTATTGAACGCGATGATTTTTTCCAGAACTTTTTGAGCGGAACGAAGGGTTTCCAGCAGAGCGTCGATTTCGTTTTCTGTGACTTCCGAGTTTTCAGCCCGGGCATATGCCGCCATGGCTGCGCGATAGACCGGCATGACTCCCAGATTACCGCTGCTGCCCTTCATTTCATGGAGAAGCAGGGAAACCTTTGGCCAATCGTTTCTCTCCATCGCCAAGGTCATATCCTTTTCAAAGCGCTCAGCCTGTGTCAGGAACATCTCCAGGGCCTGGGTGATCACCTGAGGATCGCCAATGGCAAGCAGGTACTCGGGGGAGAGGATTTCAGGATCCACGCCAGCCGGGAACCGCAGGGAGTTGATTATCTGCTCCTCCTCCTTCCCCTCGGTTGACAACCAGTTCTCCAGAGTCTGACGGAGAGAATCACGGCTGATGGGTTTGGTGAGATAATCGTTCATCCCAGCATCGCTCGCCCTCTTGCGGTCTTCCTCCAGGGCATGGGCCGTCAAGGCGACGATCGGAATATCGCGATGGGTATTTCCACCCTTACCGGCGCGGATGCGTCGGGTGGCTTCGAAGCCATCCAGTTCGGGCATCTGGCAATCCATGAGGATCAGGTGATAGCGGGAGGTCTGTTGGGCCTGCCGGAGGCTGGCGATTACCTCAAAGCCGTTCCCCGCCACGTCGCAGGATAAGCCCAGGGAAGCCAGCAGTTCCCGGGTCACCAGCTGGTTAACCTGGTTGTCCTCGGCCAGAAGGATCCGGCAGTCCGCCGGCCAGGCATGGGCGGCATCAGGGGATGAATGTCTGCCGTGGTTTTGCAGGTATCCCCGGCTCAAAGGCAGGTCATTCTGTCGGATATCCCGGGACTCCCCCGGCTCCATCAGAATGGCCAGCATATCTTCCAGTTCGGTGAGGATAATCGGCTTGCTCATGTATGCGGCGAACTCACATCCTTCGTCCCTCACCGGATCCATGGCAACCGATGTAAGCATAAGTATCTGAGTCCCCTCCAGACGGGGCGAATCCGGCTTCAGCCGCGAAATGCGCCGGCAGAGACTGGCGCCGCTGATTTCCGGCATGTTCATATCCAGCAGGATAAAATCGATGGGTTTTTCGCCGGACGAGAGTGCCTCGGCAGCCTTCTGCGGATCGGTATAGCCTTCGAACTCCGCTCGGTGCTGGGCGGCAAATTCCCGGAGGATTTCGAGATTCACTTCATTGTCATCCACCGCAAACAGCATGCGCCCTTCGAGTGAAGCAAGATGCTCCGGTTCCTGCCGCTCCCGGCCGGTGTCGAGATATACGGTGACAGTGAAGGAACTCCCTCGCCCGACCTCGCTGGAAACATCGATATCGCCATCCATCATATCCACCAGGCGTTTGGTGATATTCAGGCCCAGCCCGGTTCCGCCGTAGCGGCGGGTGGTCGAAGAGTCCGCCTGGGTGAAGGACTCGAACAGCTGGGGCAGGCTTTCCGATGTTATACCGATGCCGGTGTCGATTACCGAGACTACCAGCTTGACCCGTTCCGCGCCCTGGTTTTCGTCCGCCTTGAGCGCGACGATCTCACTGCGGGCGACGATGCGCACCTGCCCTTCCTCGGTGAACTTCACGGCGTTGCTCACCAGATTGGTTATGATCTGCCGGATCCGGGTGGGATCACCGTTCACCGAGCGGACCTTCAGCTTCGCCGTATCCAGGATCAGGTCGATGGCTTTCTGCTCCGCCTTCAGAGAGAGGGCCCGCACAGTCTCGCCCAGCAGACGCAGCATGTCGAAGTCGTAATTCTCCAGCTCCATTCCGCCGGCATCGATCTTTGACACATCAAGAATGTCGTTGATTATGCTCAGCAGGGCCTGGGCACTGTTCTCTGCGATATCGATTTTATGCAGTTGCTCGGAACTCAACGGGGTGTTGCGCATCAGCCCGAGCATGCCCATGACCCCGTTCAATGGGGTGCGTATTTCATGGCTCATGGTTGCAAGGAATTCGCTTTTGGCCCTTGCGGCGTCCTCCGCCCGGTCCCGGGCCTGCCGCAGTTCTTCTTCTCCGTGCACCCGATCGGTGACATCGAAGAGAACCCCGTCGATATGACCGGAATCATCCAGGCTTTTCTGAACAACCAGACCGCGGTTCTGCACCCAGCGTATCTGACCATCCCTCCGCCGGATCCGATATTCACACATAAAGGGGCTGCGACCGTCCTTGTTTGCCTCCACCGCTTCACGCAGCACATGCCGGTCCTCGGGCAGGATAAGTTCCTGCAGGCTGATTTCCCGGTTCGCCTCGAACTGACGGGCCGAGTATCCGCAAAGCTCTTCGACCTCATCAGAGAGGAATCGGACTGACCAGAACGGGTCGGTTTCGCATTGATACACAGTTCCCGGAATATTCGCCACCAGGGCACGAAAGCGCCGTTCACTTTCGGTGATGCGCTCCAGCTGGGCGACGTTTTCATCAAGCATGGCATTAAACGCTTCCGCCAGACCCCCGATTTCATTCCGGTTCCTCACCCTGGCCCGAATATCCCGCCGGCCCTGCCCGACTTGCCTGGCGATGCCGGTAAGTTCGCTGATGGGCCGGCCGATAAAGCGGGAAGCGCTGATACCTCCGATGAGGGTAAACACCACGGCGGCGCCCAGGGCGGCGGAGATCAGGGTCAGAAGACAATTTAAGAGATCCAGCGCGCTTATTTCGGGAAGACTGCTTACCACGGCCCAGCGGATTCCCCGCAAAGAAAGCGGGGCGGCCACGGCGTAGTAGGTTTCTCCTGATTCGTCCCGATACTCGGCGGAAATCTGCTCCTGATCCCCGAGATTGTCGAACAGCTGATTCTGATTCAGAATCCGATAGAGCTCGGCGGGAACCCGGCTGCCGAGAATTTGCATGTCCGAAGTGGTGGATGCGATGCGCACCCTCCCGTCGGCGCCGACGATAAAGTGCTCCAGGTTCGGGTCCCCTGATCCGGAAAACAGGCTGATGAGCTGATCGAGCCTGAACTGTATGGCCAGAGCGCCTAACAGACGATCCTGTTCATCGAAAAGCGGCTTTACCAGAAATCCGGCGAGGATATCTGCCGACGGGCTGTATCGCTCCACATCGGATAATATCAGGTCCCGGCGCAGCATGGCATCGCTGAAAGCCCGGGCGAACGCGGTATCCGAGTAGCGTCCGATCAAGAGGTTGGTGCCTAAATCATCCTCTTCGGCGACACTGTAAAGGATATTTCCCCGGTAATCGATGAGGAACACGTCGTAGACGTAACTGTAGAGTTCCGAGAAGGTTTCCAGAGGAAGATTCTGCTGCAACAGCGCAGATCGGTATTGGGGATTGCCGACAAATTCCGAAAGCGATTCTCCGCTGAGCCGATATTCCGAGCTGAGAAGACCCAGAGCCTGTCGGATATCATCGGATTCACCGATTTGATTGATATCGGCGCTCCGGGTCTCGAACCAGTCGCTGATGTAGTCCCGAGTGAGGTTTGATGACTCCCGAAGTTTTTCATCTGCCAGACGAAGGAGCACGGATCGCGATTGATTTCCCGCCAGCATCGAGACGGTGAACAGCGGAATCAGGGACAGGCTGATAAAAAGAATACTGATGCTCGTTACGATGGATATTCTGGATGTCTTCTTACCAATCAAACCGCCCCCACTTCGCATTCGCATACTGCAGCCACCTAAAGTATACTAGTAGAAAGCAATGAATGTGAGGATTCAAATGACCGATTCACTCCTGAAGTCCCTCCTTCCCTGGATATATCTTGCCCTGATTCTTTTCTGCTTCTTAATGGTATCCTGCGCTAGCGTTGATCCGGTGAACAGTAATGCTTTGCAGGATGTGCAATGGAACCTGGAAAGCGTACAGCTGCAGGGAGGCGAAGCTCTTGTCCCGGTGCCGGGGGAAGAGTATTTTCTGCGCTTCGGCAGCGACGGATTTCTTTCCGGACGGGTTCACTGTAATGTCATCAATGCCGAATACGGTGCATCCGATGGAGAACTGTTTGTAGGTCCGGTTGCTATGACCCGGGCTTTCTGCCCTCCGTCAGCGGTGGCAGATGCCTTTCTGAGCGGAATAAACCGGATGACCGCATATCGCATTCAGGAAGACAGGCTGTTTATTATTCTGGCCGGGGGAGGAACCATGAGCTTTATTCGGGCTCCCGGGCAATAACCGTAAATCCGTTATCCCCTCCGCCGAAAACCTGCCAGGCGTCGGTTCGCTTCCAGTAATAAGAATTGATGGCACACAGAAGACCGTCGAGCTGATCTTCCACTGCCTTGTACTCATTGCGGTTCAATGGAGCTCCCCCAAACTGGGAGCGGGAGCGCAGGAATTCCATATCCGCCGAAAATGACAAGCGAATGCCCAGCGATTCGATCCGCCGGAGCAGCAGATCGGCCCCGGCCATGCACTCGGGGATGGAACGCCCTGCCTTTACTTTGTACCCCAGGGGATAGTCGCCGGGAAACAGGCCGGCGCATATCGCCGTTGGAAAGGTCTCGCAGAGATCCCTGGTGAATTTCAAGTTCAGCCGAGCTTCCAGAACCGCCGCCAGTTCTTCTCCCCGGACCCCGCCGTAGGTTTTCTCCATATAGCTACGGGAAGTGGCGAACATCGATACCCGATGGCCGTGAAAACGGGTCCTCATGAGAAGTGAATCGCAGGGCCGCCCGCCGGTTTCATTGTCCACGGCCAGGGGACTGTCCACCGAAACTGCCCCCAGGGGTTGGAAGTCGGAAAGAATATCCGCGATGCGACCATCGGTATACGCGCCTTCGCTGAGATGTACGATGTTCATGCTTTGATCCAGGACCGCCAGGCCGCTGTGTCCCCGGCGGGTCCAGGCCAGATCGATACCGGCGTAATACACCTGCAGTGCCCCCGAAACGGCTGATTTATCCGGATAAATGTCTTCCGATATGGAAGATACAATATTTTTTCTCCATCGTTCAAATAGATTCCGAATACCCGGCAGTGCATGCGATTTTGCTTGTGCCTTTGACAGTTCATGCTATGATGTACAATATATTGTAATAACTACTATGGTAGTAATAAGGAGGTAGCAGTGGATCAGATGTATAGCTCGGAGATACGTCACCCGAAGGCCTATCGAAATCTGCCGGCGGCCAAACTGTATGAGTATGCCTTGAAGTACGAAGAAGGTTCGGCGATCACTGCGCAGGGCGCACTGACGGTCCGCTCGGGATCTAAAACCGGCAGAAGTCCCAAAGATAAACGCATTGTTGAGAATCCCGAGAGCCGCGAGGATATCTGGTGGGGGGATGTGAACCGCTCATTGAGCGACAAGGTGTTTATGATCAACCGGGAACGGGCTATCGATTACCTCAATACCCGCGACCGAATCTTCATCGTCGATGCCTACGCCGGTTGGGACCCCCGGTATCGTCTGAAGGTGCGCATAATCTGCGAGCGGGCCTACCATGCACTGTTTATGTCCAACATGCTGATCATGCCGGATGATACTGAGCTGGAAGGTTTCGGCGAACCGGACTTTACCTTATACAATGCCGGGAAATTTCCGGCAAACCGATATACCACCGGCATGACCAGCAAGACAAGCGTCGACATCAATTTCGAGCGAAGGGAGATGGTAATCCTCGGAACCGAATACGCCGGAGAAATGAAGAAAGGTGTTTTTACCATCATGAACTACCTGATGCCTAAGCAGGATATGCTGTCCATGCATTGCTCGGCGAATCAGGGTGATGGGGGCGATGTATGCTTGTTCTTCGGATTATCCGGCACCGGTAAAACCACCCTTTCGGCGGATGCCAGCCGCGCATTGATCGGAGACGATGAGCACGTATGGGCTCCGGAAGGCATTTTCAATATCGAGGGAGGCTGCTATGCCAAATGCATCGGTCTCGACCCGGAGAAGGAACCGGATATTTATTCGGCGATCCGCTTCGGTTCGGTGCTGGAAAATGTGGTCTACGACAATCTTCATCGGAGGGTCGATTACGATGACAGCAGCATCACCGAGAATACCCGGTGCTCGTATCCCATCTCGTACATACAGAATGCGAAAATCCCCTGCACTGCCGCCCACCCGAAAAATATCGTTTTTCTCACCTGCGATGCTTTCGGGGTGC